>CACZQA010000259.1 GCA_902783175.1 uncultured Coriobacteriaceae bacterium | reverse complement strand
TGTTGCAGCGCGGGGAAGTGAGCGACGTCGTAGACCTGGGCGGTTACCTTGTCGCTCAGCGTCGCGATGCGCTGGACAGAAGTCACGAGCTCCGGGCACATCGTGCAGGTCAGCCCGACGATAACCTTGAAGTCGATCGGCCGGTCGATGGCATCGATCTGCGCCCGGTCCTCTTCGTCGACTGCCTGGCCGGGGCCGCTCGCGTTGTAGAGCCCCAGGATGAACGGGGTGAACTCGTGTCCGCCGGGTGCGCCGTGGTAGGCGAGCCCGGTCCAGCTGCCGTCTTCCCGGAAGACTTCGACCTTGGGCAGGTCGTCGCCCTGCGGGTCGTCGACGAGCTCGACCGTGAGCTTGTCGGTCAGTTTCGCGAGCTCCTCCATGTACGTGCGCAGCGTCTCGGCGACGGGCAGGTCGTTCAAGGACAGCTTGAGGACGAGCGGGTTTTCCATGCGGGAGAACACCGTGTTGAGCTGGGCGAGCATGGCATCGTCGAACAGAGTGCCCGCCGCGGCGCGCTGCCCGGCTACCGACTTGGCTCCCCGATGCTCCTCTTTGGGCTGCGTGGGGGCACTGACCTCGGGCACGAGCCCCGTCTTTTCCTGCGCCGCCTGGATGAAGCGCTCCATCTCGGTTGCGGCGGCTGCCGCCTCGCCCACGGCGGTGGCGACCTGGCGCAGCGGCTTCTGGCAGACGTCGCCCGCGGCGAACAGCCCCTCGCAGGTGGTCATGTTGTGCTCGTCGGTCACGACGTAGCCGCGCTCGTCGACTTCGGCGATGCCGGCGACGAGCCCGGTTGCGGGGACATAGCCCGAGAGCACGAAGATGCCGAAGGTCTCGCCCTCGTCCTCGGGACGCCAGGTCTCGCGCTCCTTGGTCTTCGTGTTCTCCAGCACGGCGCTGCGCAGCCCCGTGTCTCCCGAGACGCGCACGATGCGCGTGTTGTAGCGGACTGTGATCTTCGGGTGCTTCTTGGCCGGCTCGGCAGTGGAGGCCGCGCAGGAGAAATCGTCGCCGCGCACGAGGATGGTGACGTGCTTGGCGTACTTGGTGAGGAACACGGACTCTTCCGCCGCGGCAAAGCCGCCGCCCACCACGAGCACTTCCTTGCCGGTGAAGAACTCGCCATCGCAGGTCGCGCAGTACGCGACGCCGTGGCCCTGGTAGTCCTCCTCGCCATCGAAGCCGACGTGGCGCGGGGAGGCGCCGCTTGCGAGCAGCACCGACAGCGCCTGGACGTCGCCCTTGGTCGTGTGCACGGTCTTCACGTCGCCGTCCATCTCCAGGCCGGTGACTTCGGCCATCTTGAACTCGGCGCCAAAGTTCGCGGCCTGCTGGCGCATCGTGCCCGCAAGCTCCTCGCCCGAGGCAGCCAGGACGCCGGGGTAGTTGACGACCTCGTTCGTGATGGTGATCTGCCCGCCGAAGCGGTCCTTCTCGAGCACGAGCACGCGGTAGCGGGCGCGCCCGAGGTAAAGCGCCGCGGTGAGGCCGGCGGGGCCTCCGCCGATGATGACGGCGTCGTAGAGATTCTTCGTGTCGGTCATTTCCACCTCCTTGAGTCGGTTGAGAGTCTTTCATGAGAGGCGGGGCGCCCGACTCTCGTGTTCGAACGCCCCGCGTGTGGATTATGCATGCTGTGGGCAGCTCGTGACTGCCGCGTTGGGTCTAGAGCTGGCCGACGAGGTCGAGGCTCGGTGCGAGCGTGTTGTCGCCCGGCTGCCACTTGGCGGGGCAGACCTGGTCGCCGTGCTCGGCGACGAACTGGGCGGCCTTGAGCAGACGCAGCAGCTCGGAGGCGTTGCGGCCGATGCCGCCTGCGTTGACCTGGTAGACCTGGATCTTGCCCTCGGGGTCGACGATGAAGGCGCCGCGCTCTGCCTGGCCCGCGTCCTTGATGAGGACCTTGAACATCTTGGCAAGCTTGTGCGCCGGGTCGGCGAGCATCGGGTACTTCACCTTGGCGATGCGCTCGGAGGTCTCGTGCCACTCCTTGTGGACGAACTCGGTGTCGCAGCTGACGGAGTACACCTCGGCGCCAACCTTCTTGAACTCCTCGTAGTTGTCTGCGAGGTCCTCGAGCTCGGTCGGGCAGACGAACGTGAAGTCAGCGGGGTAGAAGAAGAACAGGCTCCATTTGCCGAGCACGTCCTGCTTGGTAACGGTCTCGATCTCGCCGTCGCGGTAGGCCTTGACCGTGAAGTCCTTGATTTCTTTTCCGATGAGCGACATGTCTATCTCCTAACTTTGTGTGTTTCGAAGTTCTTAATAACAGGAACGAATACTATTATCGGCATTATGGTATGATAGTCAAGAAGATTTTTCAGGAAGTTGTTGTTCGAAAGGTACTCGTATGGTTCAGAGAAGAAACAGCCGTCAACGCGAGCTCGTGCTCGACGCCGTGCAGTGCCTCAAGTGTCATCCCACGGCCAACCAGGTATATGCGTATGTGCACGAGAAGGATGACCATGTGAGCATGGGCACGGTCTACCGCAACCTCAACCTGCTGGCAGAAGCGGGCATCATCCGCGCAGTCCAGGCGCCGGGCGGCAATCACTACGATTTCCGCACAGACGATCACAACCATGTAGTGTGCGTGAAGTGCGGCGCCATGGCGGATGCGGACATCCCCTACGACAAGGGACTCGACGCGAGGGTGTCGGCCTGCTCCGGCTACGACGTGAAAAGCCACTTCACGGTCTTCGAGGGCGTCTGTCCCAGCTGCCAAGCTCAATAAGGCGTACCTGGCACGAGGGGCCGTGGGTATCGTGTCATTTTGGTCCAAAGGGACACCCCGGATTCCAGCTCCATGACAGATCGGCGAGGCTCTGGCGATATACATGACAAACCGGGAAGCCCCTGGCCATTTTTGGCCAATGCCTGGCCGGTCTGTCACGTATATGGCCAATACCTGGCCGGTCTGTCATGCTCTCCGCAAAACGGACAGCGCGCACCCCTCACCCACGACGGGTAGAATGAGTCCATCGACTGCGAGGAGCACGGCAGGGGAGAGGCCCCTGCTGGAAAGGAAGGGCCGGTGAGCATGGCGCGGGAAGATGGACGGCTTGCAATGCAGGGCCTCGTCCACAACGAGGCGGGGGAGGTTACCGACTAGTGGCTGCGAAAACCGTCTCCGACGCGTCCGACGCCTTTGAGCCCCGTGCGGTTCTCAAGCGGTGCTTCGGCTACGATTCCTTCCGCCCCAACCAGGAGCAGATCGTCGATGCCCTGCTCGACGGCCGCGACGTGCTCGCCGTGATGCCCACGGGCGCGGGCAAATCGGTGTGCTACCAGGTGCCGGCCCTTTGCCTGGCGGAGCGCGCCAAGGCCCAGGGGCAGGTGGGTTTCACGCTGGTGGTCTCGCCGCTCATCTCGCTGATGGCCGACCAGGTGCGCTCCTTGAACGCTGCGGGCATCAGCGCCGCCTTCGTCAACAGCTCCCTTTCCTCCGCCGAGCAGAACGCCGCCCTCGAAGGGGCCGCTCAAGGCGCGTACGTCTTGCTCTACGTGGCGCCCGAGCGGCTGGAGACCCCGCAGTTCGCCCGCTTCTGCGCCGCCTGCCCGCCTGCCATGGTCGCGGTCGACGAAGCCCACTGCATCTCCCAATGGGGCCAGGACTTCCGCCCCAGCTACACCCATATCAGCGATTTCGTCGAGGGGCTGCCCGTGCGGCCCGTGCTCTGCGCATTCACGGCTACGGCGACCAAGGCCGTGCGGGCCGATATCGCGCATGCGCTCAATTTGCGCGACCCGCTGCGCGTCACGGCGAGCTTCGATCGGCCCAACCTCCATTTCGCGGTGCGTCGGGCGACCTCGAGCGGCGCCAAGGGCAAAGATGCTCAGCTCATGAACATCTGCCGAGAGCATGCGGGGCAGAGCGGCATCGTCTACTGCACGAGCCGCCGCGCCGTCGAGCAGGTGTGCGACAAGCTGCAAGACGAGGGCTTTTCGGCCACGCGCTACCATGCGGGGCTCACTCCCGAGGAGCGCGCCGCCAACCAAGACGACTTCGTCTACGACCGGGTACAGATCATCGTGGCCACCAATGCCTTCGGCATGGGCATAGACAAGAGCAACGTGAGCTTCGTGGTGCACTACAACATGCCGCTCGACTTGGAAAGCTACTATCAGGAGGCGGGCCGCGCCGGCCGCGATGGCGAGCCGGCCGACTGCACCTTGCTCTATGCGCCCAAAGACGTGCATACCTGCGAGTTCTTGCTGAACAACAGCTTCAACGATGCGACCGACCTCGACGCATCCTTGCGCGAGAAGCTTCGAGCACGTGCCAAAGATCGGTTGAAGATGATGACCTTCTACAGCACGACGACCGACTGCCTGCGCCAGTTCATCTTGCGCTATTTCGATGAGTCGGCGCCGGGCTTTTGCGGTAACTGCAGCAACTGCGAGACCAACTTTGTCCCGCAGGACGTCACGCTCGAGGCAAATAAGATCATCAGCTGCGTGGCCCGATTGGGCCAGCGTGGCCGTTGCGTGGGTCGCTCGACGATTGTCGACATCCTGCGCGGGTCGAAGGCCGAAAAGATGCACACGGAAGGCTACGACAGCCTGTCGACCTACGGCATCATGGCCGACGATTCCACCAAGCACGTGCGGGAGGTGCTCGACGGGCTCGTGGAAAAGGGGATACTCGATATCGGCCAGAGCAAGTATCCCGTGGTGGTCTTCACGCAGAAAGCGGCAGATTTCCTGCATCAAAAAGAAGACTTCGAGCTGATGTTGCCCCAGCCCAAGGCGCCAGCGGCCGCGCGAGCGGGTGCCGGTACTGAAGCGTCTCCCGACCCCGCCTTGTTCGCCAAGCTCAAGGAACTGAGGGCCGAACTTGCAGCGCAAGCCAACATCCCCGCCTACATGGTGTTTTCCAATCACACGCTGCACGAGATGTGCCGAAAGAAACCGCGGACGCACGAGGATTTTCTGCAGGTATCGGGCGTGGGCGCGGCCAAGGACGAGCGCTGGGGCGAGGCGTTTCTCGAGGC
>CACZQA010000258.1 GCA_902783175.1 uncultured Coriobacteriaceae bacterium | reverse complement strand
GGCAACATGTTCGGATACGGTTCTGGCAACGGTAGCGGGTCGAACAACGGAAGCTTCTGGAACAACTAGCTTGGCAAGAGTTTGACGAAGCGAACAGATTGAGGCGCCTGCCCTTCGGGGTGGGCGCCTTTCTGTATGCGAATGCTTGTTGACTGGGCAGCGGTAATGACCAGGGAGAACCGACCCCGGACCAAGATCAGGGGGCAATGACCAGCGAGAACCGACCCCGCGCATTGACCCCGCGCATTCCGATACTGGCGATTGTCTGCTATTGGAGCCAATGAGAACCGACCCCGTCCGCCGACCCCGCCTGTCGGTGCGTAACAATTGCCGTGTCATGCGCGTCCACGGGCAATTGGCTACCATAAGGGCGGTTATTCAAATCAGCATCATTCATCTATTGGGGCGGAATACTTCATGGGTAAGCAGGTGAACCAGGGATTCCTAAAGACGCTCGCGGCGCAATTCGCGAAGTTCGGCGTAGTTGGTTTTCTGGCGTTTTTGATTGACTACGGGGTCTTGATGGTGCTGACGCAAGCGCTCGGCTGGGACCCGGTGCTTTCCGCTGCGATCTCATTTGTCATCTCGGTGGTATTCAACTATCTCGCGTCGATGCGATACGTGTTCACCCGCCGCGATGATTTGTCACGTCGCAAGGAATTTGTCCTCTTTGTCGTTCTGAGCGTTATCGGGCTCGGGATAAACGAGCTTGTTATCTGGGCAGGGACGGCGGCTTTCGGAGTGGGTGCGCTCGCGGTGACGGCGACGAAGATTGTCGCGACGGTGATCGTCGCGCTGTGGAACTTCTGGAGCCGGAAAAAATGGCTCGATGCCGGCAGCTATTAGCATGCACCTGCTATCGGGACCACGGAGAACCGACCCCGGCACGACGGACCGCTGAGAACCGACCCCGGCACCGCCGCCTAGGCGTCGTCCGTGTCTTGCGGTTCAGTCCCACAGGTGGCTGTGGCGATGATGAGTTGGGGAAGGTAGGCTGCGCGGAGAGGCCGACATCGCCTGCAGCGCGAGCTGCTCGAGCCCATCTTGCGTGTCTGCCGCCCATGTAGTTCGTACCGTCGCGGGAATCTCGTGTGCCTGGAGAATGCCGAGCAGTACGCCAACACGCCGATTGAAGAGATCTTCCTGCACTCCCGGGCAGCACACCAAAAAATCGCTGCTGCCCATGCGGAACACCCAAGGACGTCGGAAATTTTCCAGCAGCATGTGCGCCAGCTCTTTGAGAGCGGCATCGCCGGCACCGTGGCCAGCATGCCTGTTCGCCTTGCGAATGCCAGAAAGCTCGCAGCAGATCACGCCGGCACATTCGGCGGGGTCGGCCCGCAGCGCAAAGCGATAGAAGCCATGCCTGTTCGAGACCCCCGTCAGCGGGTCCTCCGTATTATTTTCCTCGCGTAGATTGAGTTCGTCGCGATGAGCGAGCGTGGCTGCGAGCAACTTCACGATAATGTTCGCGGGAACTTCGCTCCTGCATCCCTCGGTATCGCTTTTCTGCGCACCGTCGAGGTACAGCACGCCGTGCATTGTCCCGCCGTCTTGAGCGCCCTCCCACTCGAGTGAGATGAGCGTGGCACCTCGGGCTGCCTGCGCCTCCAGCGCCTCCGCGGGCACATGCTGCAGATGCTGCATTTTGGAGTGCACGCCCGCGGCGCACCACTCCTGCGTGTTGCCGAAATCTCCGCTAGCACGCTCCTCGAACAGCCCCACGCGCGAGCATTGGTATGTAGTTCCTAGGCATTCAAGCAGGCTTGCCACTGATTCGTTGGGGTTATCCGAAGAGGTCACGCATGCGAGCGCGCCGTCGATGAGTCTTTCATTGAGAAGGAGCCGCTGGACTTGGGTGTTCGTGGGTGCAGTCATCTCGAGCCAATCAAATCGTTACCAGCTCTGCATTATACCCCGCTGCAATGACCAGCGAGAACCGACCCCGCGGCGGCGATGGCGATGACCAGCGAGAACCGACCCCGCGGCGGCGATTGCAATGACCAGCGAGAACCGACCCCGCCGCCCCGACCCCGCCGCCCGTACGCTGTCCCCGCTGCCCGCAGACCGCCCCCGCAGCTGGCAATTTGCCCCTCGAGCGGCTATTATGTCAGCTCGGCTACCTTGGGATGGGGCCTTTTCTGCTGTCAACTGTTACGGGATTGTATGGACGTCGTATTAAAAGCTATCGCCAGCGTGCTCTCGCTCATCGTTCAACCTTGTTATGACCTCACCGGAAACTGGTGGATTTCCATCCTCCTCTTCACCTTGATAACCAAAGTGATCTTGATGCCCATGGCGCTGTGGGTGCAGAAGAACAGCATCGTCATGGTTCAGCTCATGCCCGCGCTCAACCGCCTCAAGGTCAAGTACTTCGGCGATCGTGAGACCATCGGCGAAAAGCAAAACGCGCTCTACAAAGAGAAGCACTACCATCCTATGCTCAGCCTGATTCCGCTGGCAATCCAGATCATCATCCTGTTCGGCCTCGTCGACGTCATCCACGGCATCACCGACAACGGCGCGCCTGGCACGGAGTTCCTCGGCATGGTCCCCATCGAAGACGGCGGCCTGTCCTGGCTCATGCCCCTGTTTGCCGGCCTGTCCGCAGTCGTGATGGGCTTCGCGCAAAACCGCATCAACCCGCTGCAACGCGAGCAGTCCACGGCCGAAAAGAACATGACGAACGGCCTGTCCATCGCATTGTCGCTGTTCCTCGGCGTGTTCGTCGCGGGCGGCATGGCCTTCTATTGGGTCTGCTCCAACCTCTCCGCCATTTTGGTCCAGGTCGTTTGCAACATCTGCATCAAACCCAAGAAGTACATCGACTACGACGACCTCAACGCGAGCCGCGACGAGTTGGAAAAACTGCAGTCGCTCGGCAAGGAAAAGACCAAATGGTACAAGCGCAACCCGCTTGCCAAGCGCGAGAAGCACGACTACAAGTTCTTCTTCAATTCGGTGAACAAGCACATCGTCTTCTACTCCGAGGGAAGCGGCTTCTACCGCTACTACAAAGGCGCGATCGAGTGGTTGCTCGCCAATTCCGACATCCGCATCCACTACATCACCAACGACCCTGACGACCAGATCTTCGAGATTTCGCGTGAGCATCCGCGCATCTTCCCGTACTACATTGGCGAGAAGAAGGCCATCACGCTCATGATGAAGATGGACGCGGACGTCGTCGTCACCACGCTCGAAGACCTGGACACCTACTACATCAAGCGCTCGTACGTGCGCAAGGACATCGAGTACGTGTTCATGTTCCACCACATGTCGAGCACGCACCTCGTGGCACAGAAAGAGGCGTACGACCACTACGACACGATTCTGTGCGTGGGCCCGCATCAGGAGAAGGAAATCCGAGCCGCCGAGAAG
>CACZQA010000257.1 GCA_902783175.1 uncultured Coriobacteriaceae bacterium | reverse complement strand
GACCAGCTCAACGCCCTGACCGAGAAGGTCATCGTGAGCTGCAAGGACCTCGGCGCCCACGGCAAGCGCAAGAAGTCCCACAAGAAGCACGGCTGCCACGGCAAGCACCGCCACTAAAGCGCACGAAACGCGCGCGGGATGAGTGGCACTGCCACGTTTCCCGTGCAGCAAACGCGAGATGCGTGGCACTGCCACAGTTCCCGCGTAAAAAGCAGGGGGCCTGCAGCAATGCTGCGGGCCCCCTGTCGCTTTTCGTTCTGTGTCCTCTTTGACCGGGAAAGCTCCTAGTCCTGCTCGGGCCTGACGGCGAACTCCTGGAAGAATCCCTTCGGATCTTCGAGGTCATCGACGGAGGTGACATCGCGGCCGAGGACGAACGCGCCGGTCCAGTCGCCGAAGACGCGCAGCTTGCGCTCCCAGGACGGCAGCGCCAGCCCATGGTAGCCACGATGCGCCATCCACGCCGGCCAACCGGTAAAGATGAGCTTCTTGTTGCCGTTGGCGAACAGCCCCCTGTTCACGCCCAGGCCGGCGACCATGCCCGCGTTCTCGTGGTAGTACTGCTCGAGCGCCTCGCCGCGCAGCGCGTGAACGAGGTTTCTCGCCAGCACCTTCGCCTCGCGCACGGCGTGCTGAGCCGTGGGGGCGCACGACCCGTCGGGGAACCCGCCGCCGGAGAGGTCCGGGGCCTTCGTGCAGTCGCCGACGCCCCACGCGTCCTGCACCAGCGAGCCGTCCTCGTTCACGACGCACAGGTACTCGTTGCAGTTGAGCCTGCCACGCTGGTCGAGCGGCAGGTCGGTGTTCTTCAGGACCGGCGCCGCAATCTGACCGGCCGTCCAGACGAGCAGCCCGCAGTCGATGACCTGACCGTCCGACAGGTGCAGGAAGCCGTCGGTCGCGTCTTCGATGCTCGTCTTGAGCAGCACGTGCGCGCCGCGGTCCTCCAGCATGTCGATGACCCACTGGCCACGCTCGGGCGGAACTTCCGGCATGATCTTGTCCATGACCTCGATGAGGTAGAGGTTCACCTCTCTGAAGCTGACGCCACGCGTCTTGCGCGCCAGGTCATGCGCGAGGCTGACGATCTCTGCGAAGCACTCCGTGCCGGACAGGCCGCCGCCGACAACGGCAAACGTGAGCAGGCGGTCGCGATGGCGCGAGCCCTTGGGCAGCGAGGCCGCCTCGTTGAAGTTCTGGATGAACGTGTTGCGAATGTAGGTTGCCTCCTGCGTGGTCTTGAGGCCAATCGCCTGGTCCGCGATGCCCGGCGTCGGGAACGTGCGAGTCACGCCACCCAGCGCGACGACGAGCATGTCGTAGGGAATAGCCCACTGCTCGCCCGACTTGCTGCGCACGTCGACCTCTTTGGCGGCGTGGCGGATGCCCTCAACCTTGGCCGTGACGATGTTGGTCTTGGGGAGGTGCTGCGCGAGCGGGACCTGCACATGGCGCGGCTCGATGGCGCCAGACGCCACTTCCGCCAAAAACGGCTGGTAGACGAGGTGTGAGTGCATGTCGACCAGCGTGACTTCCGCCTCGCCCGGCTTCAGGCTCGCCTCAAGGCCCTTCGCGGTGTAGTAACCTCCCATGCCCCCACCCAAAATGACAATCTGTTTCATGGTCTCGTCTTCCTCACGTTGTTGTGAACACATGCGACGCCTAGCATACGCCTACACGGACTCAATCTCTACTTGATTTGTAGTCTATCCGCAGATTTTTCGCGTCTCCGCCCAGCCCTTGCCATCGGAGCCGAAGCGGACCATGAGCTCCTTGGTGCGCTCGACCATGGCCTCGCGACCGGGCTTGAGCAGCTTGCGCGGGTCGTACCCCTTGCCGACCTTGTCCTTGCCCTGCTCGATGTAGTCGCGCACTGCCGCAGCAAACACGAGCTGCAGGTCGGTGTTGACGTTGATCTTGCAGATGCCCAGGCTGATGGCCTTTTTTATTTGCTCTTCGGGGATGCCCGTACCACCGTGCAAGACGAGCGGCAGACTGCCCGTCTTCTCCTTGATGGCCTCGAGGCGGTCGAACGACAGCCCCTCCCAGTTGTCGGGGTAGATGCCGTGGATGTTGCCGATGCCGCATGCGAGGAAGTCCACGCCCAGCTCGGCGATCTGCGCGCACTGCTCGGGGTCGGCAAGCTCGCCTTTCGCGGTGACGCCGTCCTCCGTCCCGCCGATGCCACCGACTTCGGCCTCGACGGAGATGCCCTTGGCATGCGCGACGCGCACGACCTCGGCGGTGCGCTCGAGGTTGGTCTTGAAGTCCGCCTCGTGCGAGCCGTCGTACATGATGGAGGTAAAGCCGGCGTCGATGCACTTGAACACGTCCTCGTAGGAGCCATGGTCGAGGTGCAGCGCGACGGGGACCGTGATGTTCTTGGCCTCGACCAGGTCGCGGACCAGGTCGGCGACGACCTTGAAGCTGACCTGCCATTTGGCAGCGCCGCTCGTGCACTGGATGATCACCGGCGACTGCAGCTGCTCCGCAGCATCGAGGATGGACGCTGCCCACTCGAGGTTGTTCGTGTTGAAAGCGCCAAGCGCGTAGTGGCCGCGCTGGGCCGCCTGGAGCATGTTCGTTGCGTTGACAAGCATGGACTGAACCTTTCAAACGTCGAATCTATTGAAGCTTGGGTAAGAATAATGCATTCGCGCGCAGATGGCGCGCATCGAGTGGGAGCGCCTCGCAAAAGATCCGACAATCGATATACTTTTCGCGAGGTGCGCGTTTCCTGAAGGACGGCACGCATCCGAAAAGGCGCGGGACAACCCCGGGCAAGGGAAGGAAGAGGCAGCTATGCAGGACAAGGCCGAGCTTACCGGCGATACGCCGGAAGAGCAGGACGAGGGCACGTTCGACCGGCTCAGGCTCATCCTGGGCGATGAGGGCATAGAGCGGCTCGCCGGCTCGACCGTTGCCGTCTTGGGGCTGGGAGGCGTCGGCTCCAACTGCGCCATGGCCCTTGCGCGCGGCGGTGTGGGGCACCTCGTGCTGCTCGACCGCGACTGCGTGACGCCGAGCAACATCAACCGGCAGGCAGTCGCGCGCCGCTCTACGCTCGGACGTCCCAAAGCCGAGGTCATGCGCGAGATGGTGCTCGACGTGAACCCCGACTGCGAGGTGACCGCACTGCGCGCGTTCCTCGACAAGGACCGCATCGACGAGCAGATGGCGGCGCTGCCCGACCCCGACTGGACCGTCGACGCCATCGACACGATCTCGCAGAAGCTGCGCATCGCGCTGTGGGCGCAGGAGACGGGCCATCGGCTCATCAGCTCCATGGGCGCGGGCAACAAGCTCGACCCGACGCGTCTGCATATCGCCGACATCTCGGAGACCTACGCCGACCCGATCGCACGCACGGTCCGCAAGGAATGCCGCAAGCGCGGCATCAGAAAGCTCGAGGTGGTCTTCTCCGACGAGACGCCGATGCACTTTGCGCCGCCCGCCGGCGCCGAGCTGCTCGCCGACGGCAGGCCAGCCGACCGCGGCGTCCTGCTGGGGACGATGAGCTACATGCCCGCGATGATGGGCTACACGATTGCCGGGCGCGTCATCTGCGGCCTGTTGGGGCTTCAAAACGAGCTCGACCCGTTCAGGACCTGGTAGGTAATCGCCATGGGACAGGTTGACGCGACAGCAGGACTCGGGACGCCGGTACTTGCCGACATGCACTTTCACCTGGAGTTTCTAGACGACCCCGAGGCGTTTTTGCAGGAAGCGGCTGCCGGAGGAATCGGGATGCTTGCCGTGAGCTGCGAGGTCGATGGCTTCTTGAGGACGCGT
>CACZQA010000256.1 GCA_902783175.1 uncultured Coriobacteriaceae bacterium | reverse complement strand
GTGCTCGGCTGGGGAGTCGCCGGCGCCGCGGCGGCGACGGTCATCGCGGAATACGTCGGCGGTCTGGCTCCGCTCGTCTACTTCGCACGCAACAACGAAAGCTACCTCAAGCTGGGTCGCCCCGCACTCGACCTGCGTGCCCTGGGCAAGACCTGCGCCAACGGCTCGTCGGAGATGATGACGAGCATCGCTATGTCGGTGGTGAGCGTCGTCTACAATCTGCAACTCATGGCGTTTCTGGGAGAAGACGGCGTGGCGGCGTACGGCGTCATCATGTATGCGTTCATGATCTTTGCAGCGATATTCGAGGGTTACTGCATGGGATGCGCCCCGCTCATGAGCTACCAGCACGGCGCGCGCAACACGAGCGAGATGCGCAGTCTGCTCGCGAAGAGCCTTCGCGTGGTCGCATGCGGCGGCATTGTGATGTTCGCGCTCGCGGAGCTGCTCGCTGCCCCGCTCGCCCAGATATTCACCGGCTACGATGCGGGACTGCTCGCGCTCACGGTCCATGCGTTCAGGGTTTACGCGTTCGCGCTGTGCTTCATGGGCATCAGCATGTACGGCTCATCGCTTTTCACGGCACTCGGCAACGGCCTCGTCTCGGCGCTCATCGCATTTCTGCGCACGCTCGTCTTCGAAGTCGGAGCCGTGTTGCTGCTGCCGCTCGTCATGGGAGCAGACGGCATCTGGTACTCCGTCATCGTCGCGGAGCTCGTCTCCTTCGCACTTACGATCGTGCTGCTGTTCTGGCTTTCCCCGTATTACGGGCTCAGGGGCAAGAAGGACGTTTCCCAGCGCGCATGAGATGCGTGGGATGTGTGGCACTACCACTGTTCCCGCGCAGCCTGCGGCGCAATACGACCGAACGACATATAAATTGAAGTGAATTCACGACACTATACTCGACTGCAGTAGTAGAATTTCGTGCAGTTCGTTTTGACATCAAAGCACTGGAGATGATTGTCCGTGGAAAAGAAAGACATCGATTGGGGCAGCCTCGGGTTCGCCTACCAGCCGACTGACTACAGCTACGTCTGCAACTACCGTAACGGCGCATGGGAAGAAGGCGGTCTCACAACCGACCATACCCTCACTCTCTCCGAGTGCGCGGGCATCTTCCATTACTGCCAGGAGGTCTTCGAGGGCCTCAAGGCATACACCACCAAAAACGGCGACATCGTCTGCTTCCGTCCCGACCTCAACGCCGAGCGCATGTACGACTCTGCCGCCCGTCTCATGATGCCTTCCTTCCCCAAGGAGAAGTTCGTCGAGGCGGTCAAGGAGGTCGTCAAGGCAAACGCCGCCTGGGTTCCGCCATTCGGCTCGGGCGCAACGCTCTACATCCGTCCCTTCATGGTCGCGACCGGCAACGTCATCGGCGTCAAGCCCGCTGACGAGTACCAGTTCCGCATCCTCGTTACCCCCGTCGGCCCGTACTACTCTGGCGGCGTCAAGCCCGTCAAGGTCTCGACGACCTACTACGACCGCGCCGCACCGCACGGCACCGGCAACATCAAGGCAGGCCTCAACTACGCCATGTCGCTCAAGGCGGGTGTCGAGGCACACGCCAACGGATACGCCGACAACATGTACCGTGACCCCGAGACCCGTACCTACGTCGAAGAGGACGGCGGCGCCAACTTCCTGTTCGTCGACAAGGAGGGCACGCTCGTCGTTCCCAAGTCCTTCACGGACTCCATCCTGCCGTCCATCACGCGTCGCTCGCTCGTCGTCGTCGCGCGCGACATCCTCGGCATGAACGTCGTCGAGCGACCGGTCAAGTTCGAAGAGGTCACGGACGGCGAGTTCACCGAATGCGGAATGTGCGGCACCGCTGCCGTCATCTCCCCCGTCGGCGAGGTCGACGATGGCGACAAGAAGTACGTCTTCGCAAGCGGCATGGAAGAGGTCGGTCCTGTCATGAAGAAGCTGCGCGAGACCCTCACCTCCATCCAGGACGGCGAAATCGAAGGCCCCGAGGGCTGGGTCGTCAAGATCATGTAGCCCTGCGCACACTTCGCGCTTACATGCGGCCTCGCCACCACCTTGGTGCTGCGGGGCCGCATCGCTTATCTCGGCCTATACTGTATCCAGGCCCTTTCCCGGCAGAATCGAGGCATCTCCTGTGAAATCGAAACTCGAACGGCTCGTGACCTATCTCATCGACGAGCGCAACGCCCAGCAAAATGGCCCGCGTTTCGAGAAGCCCACGCAGCACGCGACGCAAGGCGAGCTGTGGAAGCTGTTCAGAGCGCTCGTGAACACGCGCGAGCCGATTCACGCGAGCCAGGAGTTCTACGAGCTGCAAGACGATGTCCTGCACGAGCTCATCGCCGCCGACGGCATCGCGACGTGCGCCGACGCAACCCCTTCCCCACTGGTACCGCATGCCTTCCTGTGGCGCGGCGACATCACGCGCCTGGAGGTCGATGCCATCGTGAACGCAGCCAACTCGCAGATGCTCGGCTGCTGGGTGCCCGGCCACTACTGCATCGACAACGCCATCCACACGTTTGCCGGCGTGCAGCTTCGCATCGAATGCGCACGCATCATGCAAGAACAAGGCCACGAGGAGCCAACGGGCACTGCCAAGATCACGAGCGCCTACAACCTTCCCGCGAAGCACGTCATCCACACCGTGGGACCCATCGCCAACGGGAATCCCAGCGACGCGCACCGCGAGCAGCTCGCATCGTGCTATCGCAGCTGCCTCGACGTCGCCGCCGAGAACCATCTGCACTCCCTTGCGTTCTGCTGCATCAGCACGGGTGTTTTCGGGTTCCCGCAACAAGAGGCCGCCGAGATTGCACTGCGTACCGTACGCGACTGGCTGGCCACGCACGACGCGGAAATGACCGTGGTGTTCAACGTATTCGGCCATGCCGACGAGCTGATCTATCGAAACCTCCTCCATCTGCCCGAAGCGTGAGAAGAGCGATTGCAAGCCCCTGTACGCAGATGCAACGCATCATTTTGGCAACCAATCTGTCCCTTCTGTCTGTTTATTTCTCGCAGAGGCATGAAAAGCCGCTAGCATAGGTGCAAACAATCGCACGAAAGGAAACACGATGTTAGAACTCAAGAATCTCGTCTTCGACGCACCCGTCGAAGAGGGGTCGCGTGAGACCAAGCGCATTATCGACAACCTGTCGCTCGTCATTCCCGACGATAGCTTCACGGTGATCACGGGGCCGAACGGCGGCGGAAAATCGACTCTTGCCAAGCTCATCATGGGAATCGAGCACCCCACAAGCGGCCAGATTTTGTTCGACGGGCAGGAAATCTCCGAACTGACCATCGCCGAGCGCGCAAAGATGGGCATCGGATACGGATTCCAGCAGCCCGCCCGCTTCAAGGGCATGAAAGTGAAGAAGCTGCTCGAGATTGCCGCCGGCGAGCGCCTGCCCATGCTCGCCTGCAACCAATACCTGGCGAAGGTGGGCTTGTGCTCGGCAGACTATCTCACGCGCGAGGTGGACAAGAACCTTTCGGGCGGCGAGGTGAAGCGCATCGAGATTGCCACGATGCTCGCGCGCGATCCGAAGCTCGCCATTTACGACGAGCCGGAAGCGGGCATCGACCTGTGGAGCTTCGACCGCCTGACCGAAACGTTCCGCCAAATCCATGACGCGGGCAACGGCCACTCCATTGTCATCATCTCACACCAGGAACGCATCATCCGCCTGGCCGACACCATCGTCTTGCTGCAGAACGGCCGCGTGACCGGCCAGGGCACGCCCGACGAGATCATGCCCGACCTCGGCCTTGCCCGCAAGGGCGTAAACGGGTGCGCCCTGACGGAGCCCACCCGCCTGCACCTGACGCAAATTCCCACCACATGCTAACGAGGAACGAAAGCGCCGCACCGCAAGCCAGAAACCAGAGCCAACGGCGCGGCGATGCCGAAGCCTCGACAACCCCAGCCGCCAACGAGCGGCAGAACGGAGCAAACCATGGCAGTTGACCTTTCCCCCATCGACGAGAGCCTGCTGGCAGCCATCACCAACCTCCATGGCATGCCG
>CACZQA010000255.1 GCA_902783175.1 uncultured Coriobacteriaceae bacterium | reverse complement strand
GTCTTCCGAGGCGCAGGCCGAGGCGCGCGTGCTCATGCTCTCGTCCAACAACATCAAATCGCCGGCACACGGCAAGCCGCTCACCATCCCGACGCAGGATATGATCATCGGCATGTACTACCTCACGTCCGCCCGCGACGGGTTCCCGGGCGAGGGGCGCGTGTTCATGGACTTCAAGGACGCGCAGAACGCCTATGACTCCCGCGCGGACGTCGACCTGCAGGCCAAGATCAAGGTGCGCCTCAAGTACGACACCAAGGTCGAGGTCGAGTACGGCGTGTACGACGAGCGCAAGGCCGGCGAGCTGATCGAGACTACCATCGGCCGCATCATCTTCAACGGCGTGCTGCCCAAAGACCATGCCTACATCAACCACATCATGGACAAGGGCGAGGTCAGCAAGCTCATCGAAGATTGCGCCAACCGCTACCCGACGCCCGAGATGATGCAGATCCTCGACGGTCTGAAGGCCATCGGCTATCACTACGCCACGCGCGCGGGCATCACCGTCTCCGTCTACGACGCGACGATCCCGCCCCAGAAAGACGAGATCCTCGCCGCCGCCGACGCAGAGGTCGACGCGGTCCAGGAAGACTACGAGATGGGCTTCATGAGCGACGCCGAGCGCCATCGCAAGGTCGTCGACATCTGGACCCGCGCAACCGACGAGGTCGGAGACGCGATGGGCGAGAACTTCGATCGCTTCAACCCCATCTACATGATGGCGTACTCCGGCGCTCGAGGTAACATCAAGCAGATTCGCCAGCTCGCAGGCATGCGCGGCCTCATGGCCGACCCGCAGGGCGAGATCATCGACCGTCCTATCAAGGCGAACTTCCGCGAAGGCCTGACCGTTCTCGAGTACTTCGTCTCCACGCACGGTTCCCGAAAGGGCATGGCGGATACGGCGCTTCGTACCGCCGACTCCGGCTACCTCACCCGTCGTCTCGTCGACGTCGCGCAAGACGTCATCGTGCACGAAGAGGACTGCGGCACCAGCGATGGCGTCGATACGCCCGTGCTCAACGACAAAGGCGCGCTTGACATCAACCTGGTGGGCCGTTGCCTTGCCGAGGACGTCGTCGCCCCCGAGACGGGCGAGGTCCTTCTCGCCGCCGGCGCCTACATCGAGAACAAAGAGCAGCTCTCCGAGTTCGCGAACAACAATGTCGAGACGGTCAAGATCCGCAGCCTGATGACCTGCCATACCAAGCACGGCGTGTGCCAGAAGTGCTACGGCTACGACCTGGCGGCGGGCCGTCCGGTCAATCTCGGCACTGCCGTCGGCATCATCGCCGCCCAGTCTATCGGCGAGCCCGGCACCCAGCTGACGATGCGTACGTTCCACGCAGGCGGCGTCGCCGGCGAGGACATCACCCAGGGTCTTCCGCGTGTCACCGAGCTTTTCGAGGCGCGCAAGCCCAAGGGCCTTGCGGTGCTGGCAGAGATTGCAGGCACCCTGCAGATCACGAGCACCAAGGACAGCCGCACCCTCACCATCAGCAACGAGGACGGCGAGGTCCGCGAGTACGAGACGTCTGCACGCGCCCAGCTCATGCCCGGCATCGCCGACATGTGCACCGTCAAGGTCGGCCAGCAGCTGACCAAGGGCTCGATCGACCCGCACGAGCTGCTGCGTCTCACCGACGTCAACACCACGCTGCGCTACATCGTCGACCAGGTCCAGAACGTCTACACCTCCCAGGGCGTCGACATCAACGACAAGCACATCGAGGTCATCGCGCGCCAGATGCTCCGTAAGGTCACGGTCACCGATCCCGGTAGCTCCGTGTACCTGCCCGGCGCCCAGGTCAACCGCTACGATTTCGAGGAAGAGGCCGAGCGCGTCATGCTCGAGGGCGGCGTCGCCCCCACGGCGCGTCCGCTGATCCTCGGCATCACCAAGGCATCCCTCGCCACCGAGTCGTTCCTGTCTGCCGCCTCGTTCCAGGAGACCACCAAGGTTCTGACCGACGCCGCAATCGAGGGCAAGGTCGACCACCTCGTCGGCCTGAAGGAAAACGTCATCATCGGCAAGCCGATTCCCGCGGGCACGGGCCTCAAGCGCTACCGCGAGCTGCAGCTCACCTACAAGGGCGAGCGCATCGACCGCTCTGGCGCGAGCGCCGACCAGCTGCCCGAGTGGGCGCCTGAGGAGCTCAAGGAGACCGAGAGCCTCCTGCCGCAGCCCCAGGAGTGGTCGCTCGACGGCGAGGAGTACCTCGGCGGCGTGCCTGGCGACGTCTCTGCGATCCTCGGCCACGGCTATGCCGGCTCTGCGGCATCCAAGATTCCGCCCGAGGTTGCGAAGCTGTACCTGTTCGACGACCTGGGCGTCAGCCAGCGCTGGGCCAACAAGTTCAGCGAGGCGGGCATCGAGACGGTTGGCGATCTGGCCGGCAAGACCGAAGACGACCTGTTCCGCATCGAGGGCATCGGCGTGAAGGCCATCGAGGAGCTCAAGGCGGGGCTCGCGGACCGCGACCTGCTCTACATCCTCGAGGATTCCAAGGGCGGCGACGAGCCGGATGCATCGCAGCTGCTCGAGATGCTGTTCTCGCCGGATGACGCGATGTACATGGGCGGCGACGTCCCCAAGACGTACAGCGCCGACCCCGACGAGCTCATCGGCGGCCCGGCACTGCACCGCGCTTCGAGCGACGACGAGATGCTCGAGGAGATGCTCGGCGGGCTGAGCGAGTCCGGCTTCACGTTGACGGATGAGGAAAGCGAATCCGAATCCAACGACGACCAGCAGTCGGGTATCGACGAATAGAAATCGCCTGCTATAGTTTGGGGGAGCTCGGGAAACCGGGCTCCCTTTTTCTCTTGCCGCGAATGCTGTTTTCAGGAGGTGCCGATGGTGCGGCAAAGTGCCATACCCGATGGCCTGCTCACGCAGATGCTCGACCTCGGCGTCTCGATGATCGCCTGCGGGGCAGATGTCAACCTGGTCGAAGAGTCGCTCGTGCGCATTGGCACCTCCTACGGCGCACGCGACATGAACGTGTTCGTGATCACGAGCTCGATTCTGGTCACCATGCTCGACGACCTTGGAAAAGAGCATACGCAAAGCCGCCGCATCCACACGGCGCTGTCCAACAACTTCGGCAAGCTTGAGCGGCTCAACACGCTGTGCCGTAGATGCTGCGACGAGAAGATCGGGCCCGCGCAGATTGCCGCGGAGCTCCAGCGCATCAACAACTCCTGCGTCTCGCGCCCGTACCTGTACGTGGGAAGCATCCTGGCGGTAGGCTCGTTCGCGGTGTTCTTCGGCGGGTCGCCTCTAGATGGCGTGATCTCGGCGCTGTTCGCCGTGCTCATCTGCGTGCTCCAGAGCAAGTTCAGGCCCTATTGCCCCAACGAGATCGTCTTCGACTTTGTCGCGGCGCTCGTCTCGGGCCTCGGCATCTGCCTTGTGGCCCACGTGATTCCCGGCCTCAACATCGACAAGATCATTATCGGCGACATCATGCTGCTCATCCCCGGCATCGCGATCACCAACGCGATGCGCGACATGCTCGCGGGCGATACGGTTGCCGGGGCGCTGCGCCTCATCGAGTCGCTTCTGTGGGCAGGCGCGCTCGCGCTCGGCTATATGGTCGCCATCATGGCGGTGGGAGCATGACGACGCAGGCGCTCATACAGCTCGCGATGGCGTTCCCGGCATCCCTCGGCTTCGCACTCCTGTTCAACCTGCGTCCCAGGCTCCTCGTCCCGGCGTCGCTCGGCGGCCTGTTTACCTGGGCGGTCTACCTCGCCTGCGGCCAGCTTGCCTCGGGGGTGTTCGTGCCGTGCCTCGTGGCCTCGGCGTTTGCCGCCGTGTACGCGCAGGTGCTTGCAATCAGGTTCAAGGCGCCGCTTGCCATCTTCTACATCGTGTGCGAGATACCGCTCATCCCCGGCAGCGGCCTGTACTACACGATGAGCTACGCCGTGCAGGGCAACGCCGAGCAGGCGCTCAACTACGGGCTGCTCACGACCGAGTTCGTCTTCGCCATCGCCTTCGGCATCGCCATCGCCTGGGCAGGAGGGGAGATCTTGAGGCGCTTTCTGGCGGCCCGCGCCACGAAGAAGTAAGGCCTGCTTGCCGACAATGCGGCCCCGTGGGCACGCGAAGCGCAGAATTCTGGAAGTTATTGCAGCGCTGCAGGTCAGAAGCGACCATAAGAAGGATACACCCGGAACCGTGGCGTTTGACATCCCTGAATTCGGGTAGTAATGTACCCACTCGCGCTGTCAGTTGGACTGGCAGTGCTG
>CACZQA010000254.1 GCA_902783175.1 uncultured Coriobacteriaceae bacterium | reverse complement strand
GAGCTTCGCCATCTCGCCTTCCATCATCTTGCTCACCGGCACACCGGTCCAGCTGCTTACGACGTCGGCGATATCCTCGGGCGTGACTTCCTCCTTGAGCAGGCCTTCTTCTTTGCTCTGGTTGTCTTCCAGCGCGCGAGTCGCGTCTTGCAGCTCCTGCGTCAGCTTCGGAATCTGGCCGTAGCGAATCTCGGACGCACGCGACAAGTTGCCCTCGCGCGTCGCAATCTCTTCATCGGCCTTCGCCTGGTCGATCTGCGCCTTCAGCTCCTGTACGCGATTGATGGCATCCTTCTCGTTTGCCCATTCGGCGTTGCGGCGGTCGAGCTCTTGCTGTTGCTCAGCCATCTGCACGCGCAGCTCCTCGAGACGCTGCTTGGAGAGCTCATCCTCTTCCTTCATGAGCGCCTGCTCCTCGATTTGCATCTGCGTGAGCTGGCGGTCGAGCAGGTCGAGCTCCTCGGGCTTTGAGTCAATCTCCATGCGCATGCGCGCACCTGCCTCGTCCACGAGGTCAATGGCCTTGTCGGGCAGGAAGCGGTCGGTGATGTAGCGATTCGACAGCTGCGCCGCCGCCACGATTGCCGCGTCCTGGATGCGGACACCGTGGTGGATTTCGTACTTCTCCTTGATGCCGCGCAGGATCGAAATCGTGTCCTCGACCGTTGGCTCGTCGACCATAACCGGCTGGAAACGACGCGTGAGCGCAGAGTCCTTTTCGATGTACTTGCGATACTCGTCGAGAGTCGTCGCGCCGATGGCGTGCAGCTCGCCGCGTGCCAGCGCCGGCTTGAGCATGTTGCTCGCGTCCAGGCTGCCGTCACCGGCGCCCGCCCCGACAATCGTATGCAGCTCGTCGATGAACAGGATGATGTTTCCGTTGCTCTGCTCGACTTCGCGCAACACTGCCTTCAAGCGGTCCTCGAATTCACCGCGGTACTTTGCGCCCGCGATCATCGCACCTAGGTCGAGCGCGACGAGCTCGTGGTCTTTGAGGGAGCTCGGGACATCGCCGGAAACGATGCGCTGGGCGAGCCCCTCGACGATGGCGGTCTTGCCGACGCCCGGCTCGCCGATGAGAACGGGGTTGTTCTTGGTGCGGCGGCTCAGGATCTGGATCGTGTGGCGAATTTCGTCGTTACGGCCGATGACCGGGTCGAGCTTGCCCTCGCGCGCCTTCGCCGTGAGGTTCTCGCCGTACTGCTCGAGCGCTTCGAACTGCGTCTTCGAGTTCTGATCGGTTACGCGCGTGTCACCGCGCAGCTCGTCGTAGACCTGCTCGACGCGCTTGCGCGTGACACCTGCCAGGTTGAGTTCCTTGCCGGCGTCTCCTTTGTCCTCGGACAGGGCGATGAGCAGGTGCTCGGTGGTTGCGTAGCTGTCGCCCATCTTCTCGGCGGCTTTGACCGCGCCGTCGACGACGCGCTGCGTACGCTGGCTCGCCTGGCCAACCTGCGCTCCTTGGACCTTGGGCTGGTTTTCGATGTCTTTCGTAATCGCCGCATCGATTGCCGCCGGGTCTGCCCCGATGCGCTCGATGATGGCGGTGAGGTTTCCCTCGTGGGAATCGAGAAGGGCCTTCAGCAAATGCTCGGGCTCGACGGCGGCAGCTTGCGCATCGGCAGCAATCG
Source organism: uncultured Coriobacteriaceae bacterium (assembly GCA_902783175.1). Taxonomy (GTDB): domain Bacteria; phylum Actinomycetota; class Coriobacteriia; order Coriobacteriales; family QAMH01; genus CACZQA01. Next base: position 986 of record CACZQA010000254.1, on the reverse strand, counting down.
TGACCGAATTCTGCAGAGCCTCCGCGGCCGTGATTGCCAGTTTATCGACTCTCATGTTGCCCCTTCCTTTCGATATTCAATTGTGGTGAGTTTTGTATGAGACTAGTAAACACTGTTACGCTTAGAAAATCTATGTGTTTCATTGTTAGGTTTTGATTCTGTAACCTATGCGTAACGCTGTGGTCCGCAGCCAGAGAACGACCAGGGAGAACCGACCCCGAGTCGCGAGCAGGCGGCGGGGTCGGTTCTCGTTGGCTATTGGCGGCGGGGTCGGTTCTCCCTGGCTATTGGCAACGGGGTCGGTTCTCCCTGGCTATCGGCGCTGCCGGCCTGCAGCTCACGCTCGATCAGTCGTGGAGCTCGTCGCCCCAGCTTTCGATCTCGTTCACTTCGTTGAGCAGCTTGGAATGGTCGGGGCGCTTCGTGAGCGACGTGATCGTCGCGCGCATCTCCATCTCGTGAAGGCGGTCCCGCGTGACCTTGAGCTCCTTGCGCAGCGACTCGATCTGCGCCTCCAGCTTGTCCATCTGCTTGTGCTGGTCGATGATGCGCATGACCCCCGCGAGGTTGATGCCCTCGTCGGTAAGCTGGCTGATGAGCTCGAGCCGCTCGATATCGGCCTGCGAGTACATGCGCGTGTTGCCCTTAGTACGCTGTGGCGTCACGAGCCCTTTGGACTCGTAGATGCGCAGCGTCTGGGGATGCAGGCCTGCCAAGTCAGCTGCCACGCTAATCATGTAAAGCGGCCTGTTCCTATCTGTCTTCGACATGCCTGCTACTTCCTATCCTTATGCCTTCACGCGCGCTACCTGCGCGTCGATGTTCGTCCTGAGCTGAGCCGGGTCGGGCGATGCGTCCCTGAACTTCTCGATGGCAGCGCGCTGCTCGGCGTTGAGGCTTCTCGGGATGGCAACCTTGATCTTCACCTTCAGGTCCCCATTGCCGGAACCCTTCACGTCATGCGCTCCCTTGCCCTTCACGCGCAG
>CACZQA010000253.1 GCA_902783175.1 uncultured Coriobacteriaceae bacterium | reverse complement strand
TGTTCGTGTCCCATTCTATCGAGCAGGTGGAGCGCGTGTGCGAGCGTGCCCTGTGGATCGAGAAGGGTGAGATGCGCATGCAGGGGCCCGTCAAGGAAGTCTGCGAGGCGTATCGCGCGGGGGTGTAGCCCCTACTTTTCCTCCAGTGGAGGCATGGGCTTCCAGTTGGGGTCCTTGAGGATGGGGCGCGAGTCGCGCCAGCCCCGCCAGGCGGAAGAGACGCCCGACCTGAAGTGCCCATGGTCGACGGCCAAGATTCGGATGACCTCTTTCATGAAGGTCAAAAACGTGCCAAAGCCAAACGAGAAACGGTTGAAATCGCCGTAGAGCTGGAAGTAGCGCGCCATGTAGCCGCGGTTGCGCATGATGTGGTAGCGGTTCATGTCGCTCGTGGAGTTGAGCTTGCGCTTGCCGGCGATGTCCCAGTTGTTGATGGTGCGCGTGCGCCGCATGATGAAGTCGTTCACCACGACGGGCGTGGTGTGCTTGCTCGCCAAGTATCCGTAGATCGTGTCGTCCCAGTAGATGAAGAAGCGGTAGTCGGGCACGCCGATCTTCTGAACGATGTTGCGCTTGAACAGGCCGCCTTCGAAGCAGGCCGTGTTCATCTCCAGGTAGCCCTTCTCGTCGAAGGCCTCGGGGGCTGTGGGGTCGGGGATACCCAGGCTCGTGATGAAGTGGTACTGCCAGTAAAACGGCGTATCGTCAAAGTTGTAGCGCCTGCCCTGGATGACCTCGAAGCGGTCGGTCCATTTCTCGAGTGTCTGGATGCTGTCGGGCAAGACGGCGACGTCGTCGTCCATGAGCCAGAACCACTCGGCGCCCAGGTCCCAGGCACGCTGCGTGCCGGCGCTAAAGCCGCCCGATCCGCCGCCGTTTTTCTCCTGGGGGAAGTAGACCATGCGGGTCGTGCCGCCCTCGGCATCGGCTGGTGGCAGCCCCCATTGGGCTTGCGCCAGCTCGTTCCAGGCGTCGGCCATCTCTTTTGTCTGAGGTGAGTTCTCGTTGTCGACGATGACGACGCGCCAGATGGGTTTCTCAAGTGCGATCAGGGAGTCGAACAGGACCTGCAGCAGCTCCTGGCGTTTGTAGGTAACGACGACGATAGCCGCCTTATCGAGGCCCATCAATTACTCCTTCGCGTATCCGAAAAATGCTCCGTGCATTCTACCGCATGGCTGTGTGGATTACCTGCATGTCCACCCTCTTTTCAAACGACGCGCGAAACAATGGCATAATGGCGAATGATTGTTTCGATAGTAGGAGGACTTTCAATGAAGGGAATCATTCTGGCGGGAGGGTCCGGCACGCGCCTGTACCCGCTCACGACGGTTACGAGCAAGCAGCTCCTGCCCATCTACGACAAGCCGATGATTTTCTATCCGCTGTCTACGCTCATGCTCGCGGGCATCCGCGACATTCTCATCATCTCCACCCCCGCAGACCTGCCCCGGTTTGAGGCGCTGTTGGGAGACGGCTCGCAGTACGGCATCAAGCTCTCGTATGCAGAGCAGCCCAGCCCCGACGGCCTGGCTCAGGCGTTCATCATCGGCGAGGAGTTCATCGCGGGCGACAGCTGCGCGCTGGTCTTGGGCGATAACATCTTCTACGGCAACGGCCTTTCCCGTCACCTCAAGAAGGCGGTGGAAAAGGCGGAGAGCGGCGTTGGGGCCACGGTGTTCGGCTACTACGTCGACGACCCGGAGCGCTTCGGCGTGGTCGAGTTCGATGCTGCGGGGCACGCCGTCTCCATCGAGGAAAAGCCAGCTCAGCCCAAGAGCAACTACGCGGTGACCGGCCTGTACTTCTACGACGGCACCGTCTGCGAGAAGGCAAAGCAGGTCAAGCCCTCTGCGCGCGGCGAGCTCGAGATCACGACCCTCAACGAGATGTACCTCGACGAGGGCAGGCTCGACGTCATCACGCTGGGGCGCGGCTACGCATGGCTCGATACGGGCACGATGGCGTCGCTGTTCGAGGCATCCAACTTCGTGCGCACGATCGAGGAGTCGCAGGGC
>CACZQA010000252.1 GCA_902783175.1 uncultured Coriobacteriaceae bacterium | reverse complement strand
TCGAGCCAGCCACGTGCCTGCTCGAAGACCGCGAGGTCGTCTTTGCGCTCGACGGGCTCGTCGATGCCGTAGCCAAAATAGCGGTCGTTGTCGAACCAGCAGCCGGTGATCGACGTGCCGTCGCTCGAAAGCGTGAGCGTCCCGATGATCGGCGTCTCGTATTCCGTGAGATAGGTCATGGCATCCCCCTGTTTCTATGGACTGCCTGCATTATCCCTCACCTTCAGCCTATGGGGGCGAATTGGCACGAGGGGCCGTGGGTATCGTCTCAAGGTGAGACGATACCCACGGCCCCTCGTGCCATTTTGGGAAGATATGGCAATTATGTTGACTGAAAGCGCACTTGCTGGGAATCGATACCCAATTGCATGAATAGCTGAATGTCTCACTCGGTGAAATTCGTCCTATTGGCGTAAAGTCAATTTGTTCGAGAGGTACGAAGGGCCACCAGATAGCGTAATGAGAAGAGCGATTTCCCAACTGAGATACTACCTGCAAGGTGGTCTTACGGATGAAGAGTACGCCCAGCTGTCCGCAGAGATTCAGCGCGACAACCGCAAAAACCTCCTCATCTTCTCCGCGGTTTCCTGTCTGCTGTTTCTCACGCTCATCGGCGTCTCGTTCTTCAGCAGCATCGCCGGCAACAACCGCTACCTCTATCTCTTCGTCCTTGTCCCCGACATCTTGGTCTTTACAGTGGCAAGGCAGAGCGTCAAGGACAACAGCAAGCTGCTGCAGGCAGACATCTACGTCTTTCTGAGCCTGCTGCTCATCTTCGGAATCTGGCTCGGCACAGCCCATATCCCCGACAAACCGGCGGTAACCTTTATCGCGGTCCTGCTCATAGCCCCGCTCCTGTTCACGCTCAAGCCCTCGCGCGTCATCGGGTTCATCGTGTTCTACGCCATCGCGTTCATCATCGCCGCAATATCCTTCGAGCCCGATTGGGTCGCGCGCACCGACACCCTCAACTGCTGCGTCTACGCCGCCATCAGCATCGTCGTGAGCACGTATCTGACAAAGCTGAAGTATCAGCGCTACCTGTACGAGAGCCGCGTCGAGTATCTGAGCACGACCGACCTCCTGACCGGGCTGCGCAACCGCAACGCGTTCGAGCGCGAGGCACCCGCACATGCCGACGGCTGCGCGCACTCCCTCCACTGCATCTATCTCGATGCGAACGGCCTGCACGAGATCAACAACGCGCAGGGCCACGCCTCGGGTGACGCGATGCTCAAGTTCATCGGCGCGGCGATGCAAGAGGAATTCGGAAAGTCGAGCACCTACCGTATCGGCGGAGACGAGTTCGTCGCCTTCGTCTCCGACAAGAGCGCAGCGCACGTGCAGCAGCTTATTGCCAACTATGAAGCGCGGCTCGAGAAGGAAGGGTACTGCTGCTCCCTCGGGTACGCAGGCATGCAGCGCCCCGACATCGACGTGAACAAGCTCGTCAACGAGGCAGAGCGCAAGATGCGCGCCGAGAAGACCAGCTTCTACCAACAGCCGCAGAGCAAGCGGGAAACGCGCTAGGCCCTACGGCTATTCCTCGCCGTCGCCATGGCCTTTGATGACGAGCTTGACGAACAGCGTGAGCGCGGCGATGACCACGCCGCACCCAAGACCCATCCACAGGATATCGAGCCCGCGGGCGCCGTTGAGCACATAGCCGAGAAAATACACGCCGAGCATGACGCTGATGACGCTGACCAGCCGCTCCTTGAGATCGTCAAAGTCGTGGAACGTGAGCCAGCGCGGCAAGGCGATCTTGTCCGTGACGAACAAGGTGATCAGCCCGAGCGCGAGGATGTAGAGCACGACCGCCAGCAAGAACAAATCGGCGAACTCCACGAAGTCGATGGCGAGCTGCATGACCTCGATCTTCCCCTCGATGAACTCGAGCCCTGCCTCGATGACGCTCACGAAGGTGCCAACCGCGAGAACAAGCGCGGCGATGAAGAAGCCGACCGCGGGCACAGTGGCGATGAGGCGCGTGTAACCGGTGGTGCGGCGGACGGAACGGCGCAGCTTGGTGTCGCCATGCGAGGGTACCTGCCCGTCTGTGTTCTGCGATGTTCCCATACGTGAGCCTCCTGCGCCAGCGACGTTTGCCTGCGCCTATTATACGAGCGCCTGCGACACGCTCGTGCCACAGGCGCTCGAAAGAATCAGGTTAGAACGGGAATCCCCCGGCTCTCCTGCCTAGACTGCGGTGTAGCCGCCGTCGACCGCGATCATCTGGCCGGTGACGTAGCTCGCCTCTTCGGCACCCAGAAAGACTGCCGCAGCTGAAAGCTCGCCCGCATGGCCGTAGCGTTGCATCGGGACCGTGTTCTTGGCAAAGTTCTGGAAGTACTCGGTGTCGAGGGTCTCGGTGGTCAGCTCGGTGTAGAAGTAGCCCGGGCAGATGGCGTTGACGGTCACGCCGGTCGGCGCGAACTCGGCAGCCGCCGCACGCGTAAAGTTGACGACGGCGCCCTTGGAGGCATGGTAGGCGATGGTCGGGATCGCGGTGTTGCCCACCAGGCCGTAGATGGAGGCGATGTTGATGATGCGGCCGTAGGCCTGCTTGCCGGCCTCGATGTTCTTTTGCATGTAGCCTCCGACCTTCTTGCACATGGTGAAGATGGAGGTCAGATCGAGGTTCATCGTGAAGTCCCAATCGGAACGCTCGAAGTCGACGAGCTTGGTGCCCGTGCCCTTCTCGCCGCCGGCAGAGTTGACGAGGACCTCGATGTGGCCGAAGCGCTCGTCGGCAGCCGCGAGGGCCGCGTCGATGGA
>CACZQA010000251.1 GCA_902783175.1 uncultured Coriobacteriaceae bacterium | reverse complement strand
CTCATCCCGCTCATCGGCATCGGCATCGCCGTGCAGGACACCTCGACGCCGTTTGCGGTGTTCGCAGGCCTGTTCGCCTTCCTCGGGCTCGCGCTCTCCGTGTTCTCCGGCTCGATGGCAAACATCGGCTTTTTCTTCCCGATCAAGGAGAAGGGCACGGCCAACGGTCTCAACGCCGGTATCGGCAATCTCGGCGTCGCCGTCACCTACTTTGTCACGCCCATCGTCATCGGCCAGTACCTGGGCATCGGCAGCGGTGTGACCACGCCCGCCGGCACGCAGATCTACCTGCAGAACGCCTGCTTCTTCTGGGTTATCCCGACGATCGTCGCGCTCGTGCTCGTCTTGCTGTTCATGGACAACCTGCCCATGCCTAAGCAGAGCTTCAAGGACATGGCGGTCATCTTCAAGATCAAGCACACCTGGTTCTGCACCTGGATCTACACCTGCGGCTTCGGCTCGTTCATCGGGTACTCCGCGGCGCTCATGCTCATCATCAAGGCGGCGTTTCCCGAGATGGCCTCGCTCAACATCGCGTTTCTCGGGCCGCTCATCGGCGCGGGCGTCCGTCCCGTCGGCGGCTGGCTGTCCGACAAGATCAACTCCGGTGCCAAGGTGACGTTCTTCTCGCTCATCATCATGCTTGCCGCGACCCTCGTGCTTATCGTGAGCATCCAGGGTCACAACTTCGCGATGTTCTTCAGCGCCATGATGGTGCTGTTCCTCACCACCGGCTTCATCAACGGCGCCTCGTTCCGCATGGTGCCCAACATCTTCACCGACAAGCAGCAGGCTTCGCAGGTCACGGGCTTCACGGCCGCGATTGCAGCCTACGGCTCGTTCATCATTCCGATCCTGTTCCAGCAGAGCTTCGAGATGGCGCTTGCCATCCTGGCCGTGTTCACGGTGGCGACGCTCGTGCTGACCTGGGTCGTCTACACCCGCAAGAACGCCGAGATCAAGTGTTAGCCCGCGTCTCGGGTCAGCTCGGATAGGAATCTGGCAACCATTCGACGGGAACGCGTACGCGACAGGGACGTACGTGCGCGAGAGGGGGGAAGCCGTTTTGGGCTTGCCCCTTTGGCGCCGAAGTCGTTCGAAAAGAGAGAGGAAGAGCATGGGAAATCTCTTCGGCAGGCACTCCAACATCGCGCCTGCAGACGCAACCCCACCGCAAGGACCCCTCGGCCCGAGTGCGACCGGCCATCAGGTCGTGCGCGAGGGCGGGCGCGGCTGGGAGAACATGTACGAGGACCGCTGGGCCCACGACAAGATCGTCCGCTCCACCCACGGCGTCAACTGCACCGGCTCGTGCAGCTGGAACATCTACGTCAAGAACGGCATCGTGACCTGGGAAAACCAGGCTCACGACTACCCGCAGACCCCCGAGGACATGCCCGACCACGAGCCCCGCGGCTGCCAGCGCGGCGCGTCGTTCTCGTGGTACCTGTACAGCCCGCTGCGCATCAAGTACCCCTACCTGCGCGCCGAGCTGGCCGAGATGTGGCGCGAGGCACGTGGCGCCGGCATGAGCGCCTACGACGCGTGGGCGTCAATCGCGTCTGACCCGGCAAAGAAGGCCCGCTACAAGAAGGCCCGCGGCATGGGCGGCCTCGTGCGCTCCACCTGGGACGAGGCGACCGAGATCGTCGCGGCATCCGAGCTTTTCACCGCCTACACCTACGGTCCCGACCGCAACGTCAGCTTTTCCGTCATCCCCGCCATGTCGATGCTCTCCTACGCGGCAGGTGCGCGCTTCAACCAGCTCATGGGCGGCGCACAGCTGTCCTTCTACGACTGGTACGCCGACCTCCCGCCTGCATCCCCGCAGGTCTGGGGCGAGCAGACCGACGTTCCCGAGTCCTCTGACTGGTACAACGCGGGCTATTTGATGGTGTGGGGCTCCAACGTCCCGCAGACGCGCACGCCCGATGCGCACTATCTGGCCGAAGTCCGCTACAAGGGCACGAAGGTCGTCGCCGTCAGCCCCGACTACGCCGAGTTCTGCACGTTCGCGGACACGTGGCTACAGCCCAACGTGGGCACCGACTCCGCCCTGGCCATGGCCATGGGCCACGTCATCTTGAACGAGTACTACTGGAAAAAGCCCGAGCCCTTCTTCCTCGACTACGCCAAGCAGTTCACCGACATGCCGTTCGTCGTCTTCATGGACAGGCGCGGCGACACGTACGAGCCGGGCAGATTCGTGAACGCCCACGACATGGGCGTCGATGCGGCTAACCCGGAGTTCGACTTCTTCGTCGTCGACGAGCTGTCCGGCAAGCTGGTCGTGCCCAACGGCACGATGGGCGCGCGCTGGGGCAACAAGTCCAAGTGGAACCTCAAACTCGAAGACAGCCTCTCCGGCGCGGCGATCGACCCCAAGCTGAGCTTTGTCGGGTCAAGCGACGAGGTCGTGGACGCCGCCTTCCCGTACTTCGGCACGGACGGCAAGCAGGTGCTCGTGCGCAAGGTGCCCGTCCGCTCCATCACCACCTCCGATGGCGAGCAGCACTACATCGCCACCGTCCACGACATCCTGCTCTCGCAGTACGGCATCAACCGTGGCCTGGGCGGGGAGTGCGCCTCGAGCTACGATGACGCCGACGTCGCCTTCACGCCCGCCTGGCAGCAGGCCATCACGGGCGTCGCGCCCGAGCTCGTCGTCTCCACGGCACGCGAGTTCGCCGACAACTCCGTCCAGACCAAGGGCCGCTCCATGATCATCATGGGCGCCGGCCTCAACCACTGGTACCACGCGGACGTCTTCTACCGCACCGTCTTGAACATCTTGCTGTTCACGGCCACCGAAGGCCGCAACGGCGGCGGCTGGGCGCACTACGTCGGCCAGGAGAAGCTCCGTCCGGCCGAGGGCTGGAAGACCGTCATGACCGCGGGCGACTGGCAAAAGCCGCCGCGCCTGCAAAACGGCACCTCGTTTTTCTACTTTGCCACCGACCAGTGGAGAAGCGATGAGATCGAGACCGAGGACCTGACAAGCCCGCTGCGCACCCCGCGCTACCACCATTCCGGCGATTACAACGTCATGGCGGCGCGCCTGGGCTGGTTGCCGGCGTACCCGACCTTCAACAAGTCCGGCGCGAAGATCGTCGAGGAGGCCCGTGCAGCCGGTGCCGTCGACGACGAGGGCATCAAGGCGCATCTCGTCTCGCAGCTCAAGGACAAGACGCTCGACTTCGCCTACGCCGACCCAGACGCGCCCGAGAACTTCCCGCGCAACCTCATCGTGTGGCGCGCCAACCTGCTCGGCTCTTCCGCGAAGGGCTCCGAGTACTTCTTCAAGTACCTGCTCGGCACCAAGCACGGCGTGTACGAGCAAGAGCAGATGGCGGCGCAGCCCGAAGAGATCAAGGTGCGCCCCGAGATCACGGAAGGCAAGCTCGACCTGCTCGTGAGCCTCGACTTCCGCATGACCACGACGCCGCTGTACTCCGACGTCATCTTGCCGACGGCCACCTGGTATGAGAAGACCGACATCTCCTCGACCGACATGCACCCGTTCATCCACCCCTTCAGCCCGGCGGTCAACCCCGGCTGGGAATCCCGCACGGACTGGGACATCTTCCGCACGCTCGCGTCAGCCGTGTCCAAGGTCGCCAAGGAGGCAGACCTGCAGCCGCTCGAGGACGTGGTCGCGATGCCGCTGCAGCATGATTCCGCCGGCGAGCTCGCGCAGCCGGAAGGCAAGGTGCTCGACTGGTCCAAGGGCGACTGCGAGCCCATCCCCGGCAAGACCATGCCCAACCTGGTGCACGTCACGCGCGACTACACCAAGACCTACGACAAGTACATAGCGCTCGGATCCAACGTGGCAGACGGCAAGTGCTACGCCTGGGACGAGACCGAGGAATACGAGTGGATCGGCAAGCGCAACGGGCTGATCGAGGACAAGGACCTCGTCTCGTGCGGCATGCCCTCGCTGATGGAGGCCGAGCACGCGGTCGACGCCGTGCTCGCCATGTCCACGACCTCCAACGGCAAGGTCGCCGTCAAGGCGTTCGAGAAGCTCGAGGAGAACAGCGGCCTCGACAACCTCGCGGACCTCGCCCGCGGACGCGAAGACTACCACATCACCTACAAGGCCACGCAGGTGCAGCCGCAGGAGATCATCACGACCCCTGCCTTCACCGGCTCCAACACGAACCGCCGCTACACGCCGTTCACGCTCTCCATCGAGGAGAAGCTGCCGTTCCGCACCGTGACGGGGCGTCAGAGCTTCTACCTTGACCACGAGCTCGTGCAGGAGTACGGCGAGGCGCTCGCCACGTACAAGCCGATCCTCGACTACACGCCGCTCAAGCTCGCGCACGACGGAAGCGGCCGCAAGGAGATCGCGCTCAAGTACCTCACGCCGCACAACAAGTGGTCCACGCACTCCATGTACTTCGACTCGCAGCAGCTGCTCACGCTGTTCCGCGGCGGCCAGTCCGTCTTCTTGAACGAGCAAGACGCCGCTGCCATCGGGGCCAAGGACAACGACTGGCTCGAGGTCTACAACCGCAACGGCGTCGTCGCGGCCCGCGTCGTCACCACGGCCCGCATCCCGCGCGGTTCCATGTACATGCACCATGCCCAGGACCGCCACATCAACGTGCCTGGCACGAGCCTCGTGGGCACGCGCGGCTCCGGCCACAACGGCCCGACGCACATCCACGTGAAGCCGACGCACATGATCGGCGGCTACGGCCAGCTCAGCTACGGATTCAATTACTACGGGACGACGGGCAACCAGCGCGACATCATGGTCGTCGTCCGCAAGATGGAGGAGGTCGATTGGCTTGAGGATTAAAGCCCAAATCTCCATGGTCATGAACCTGGACAAGTGCCTTGGCTGCCATACGTGCTCTGTGACCTGCAAGAACACGTGGACCAACCGCAAGGGCACCGAGTACATGTACTTCAACAACGTCGAGACCAGGCCGGGCGTCGGCTATCCGCGCGGCTGGGAAGACCAGGACAAGTGGCGCGGCGGCTGGGAACTCAAGGGCGGCAAGCTGCGACTGCGCTCCGGCAACGCCCTCGTCCGCCTGCTCAAGGTGTTCCACAACCCGCAGCAGCCCGGCGTCGACGACTACTTCGAGCCCTGGACCTACGACTACGAGGAGCTCACGACGTCCAAGCGCCGCGAGCACCAGCCCGTCGCCCGCCCGCGCTCGCTCATGACCGGCGAGCGCATGGACATCGAGTGGGGACCAAACTGGGACGACGACCTGGCCGGCACCGACTACGCCCGCCAGGACTACGACCTGGTCCGTTCCAACGAGGTCGGGCGCAAGATCAAGATGGACATGGAAGACCTGTTCATGCGCTATCTGCCGCGTGTGTGCAATCACTGCCTGAACCCCGCGTGCGTGGCCGCATGCCCGTCGGGCGCCATCTACAAGCGCGACGAGGACGGCGTCGTCGTCATCAGCCAGGATGCCTGCCGCGGCTGGCGTGCCTGCGTGCCGTCGTGCCCGTACAAGAAGGTCTTCTACAATTGGGAGACCAACAAGTCCGAGAAGTGCACGTTTTGCTACCCGCGCCTCGAAAGCGGCATGCCGAGCGTCTGCTCCGACACCTGCGTCGGCCGTCTGCGCTACATGGGCGTGCTGCTCTACGACATGGACAAGGTCAAGGACGCGGCGTCCACCGAGGACCCCAAGCAGATCTGGCGCGCCATCAAAGATGTCATCGCCGACCCGACCGACCCCGCGGTCATCGCCTCTGCCCAGGCGGAAGGGGTGCCCGCATCCTGGATCGCCGCGGCGCAGGACTCGCCCGTCTACAAGCTCATAAAGGAATGGGGGCTCGCGCTGCCGCTGCACGCCGAGTACCGCACGCTTCCGATGGTGTGGTACGTGCCGCCCATGAGCCCGATCCTCACCAACCTCGCCGCGCAGGCCAACATGGCCGAGGCCGACGAGATGCGCATCCCGCTCGAGTACCTGGCCGAGCTGTTCAGCGCCGGCGACGTCGAGCCCGTGAAGGAGATCATCAACAAGCTCGTCGCCGTGCGCCTGCACATGCGCGCGGTCGAGGTGGGCGGCCCCGAGCCCGAATGCGGCCTGCCTGTCGAGACGCTCGAGGCGATATACCGCATGCTCGCCATCGCCAAGCGAGATGCGCGCTTCAACATCCCCAACGAGGAGTCTGCCGTGCGCGTCGAGCGCCTGCTCGCGCAGCGCGAGCGCGGATTTGCGGCGGCAAGCCAGAAGGCGAGGTTCGAGGTATGAGCGAGCCTATGACCCAGTGCCAGCGCGTTGCGCGCATCGTCGCGGAGCTCCTGAGCTACCCGGATGCCGCATGGCGCGAAAAGCGTGCCGAGCTCGAGGCCGCTATCCAGACGGTCGATGACGAGTCGATGGCGGCTGTGCTCAACGCATTTGTCGAGCATGCGTTTTCTTGTGATGCCCACGAGTTCGAAGGGCGCTATGTGGACGCGTTCGACTTCAGCAAGGAGACGAACCTCAACCTCACGAGCCAGAGCTGCAAAGACGAGCGCCAGCAGCGCATGACGCTGCTCGGGTACTCGCTGTACTTCGAGAACGCCGGGTTCACGCCGGGCAAGGAGCTCCCGGACTATCTTCCGAGCCTGCTCGAGCTATCCGCTGCGGTGGACGCCGGCACGGCAGCGCGCATACTCGGCGCCGCCCGTGGCGACGTCGCGCTGCTCAAGGCGGCTTTGGACAAGGCGGAGCTTTCCGATTACTCCCGGCTCGCCGGCCTCGTGCTCGAAGTGACCGACCAGTTGCAGGCTACGTATGGACAGGAGGTGGCAGCATAATGTCGCCTATCGATATCTTCCTCTGGGGTGTGTATCCCTATATCGTGCTCACCATCCTCGTCGTGGGCACCATCATGCGCCGCGTGTTCTTCCCGCGCACGTGGTCGACCAAGTCGAGCCAGTTCCTCGAGAGCAAAAACGAGATGGTCGCTACCCCGATCTTCCACCTGATGCTTCTGTTCGTGCTCTTCGGGCATCTGGGCATGTTCATTCCCAAGGAGGTCATGGACTCGATTGGCGTGAACGAGCATATGTACCACATGGCCGCGTTCTACATGGGCGGCGGTGCGGGCGTGCTGCTGGGCATCGCGCTGATCTTGCTGATCCGCAGGCGCTTCGGCATCAAGCGCATGAAGGCGAACACGTCCAGGATGGACATCGTGCTCTACGTGCTCATGACGCTCACCATCGTGCTCGGCATCTGCGCCACGTTCTCCAATGCCGACGGCAGCTTCGAGTACCGCCTGTCGCTGACCCCGTGGGTCCGCAGCATCTTCATCGGGCAGCCGCTGGTCGCGCAGATGGCGATATCCCCGCTCATCTACAAGGTGCACATCTTCTGCGGCCTGACGTTTTTCGCCGTGCTGCCGTTCACGCGCATCGTGCACATGTTCAGCGGCATCACCGCCGGGTTCAAGTACCTCGGCCGCAAGGCGATCGTGTACCGCCGCCGCAAGATCGACGAGCGTGCGCTGGCAAACGAGCGCGCCCTCGAGTTCCCGAGCCGCGTCACCCCGAGCGACAAGTGACGTCGCGTGTTCATATGGTGCCAAGACCGTCGCTAGCGGTCTTTGCATAAATCCCTGTCAGAGGGCCCGCGTCTGCGAGATGCGGGCCCTCGCCCCTTTTTCGCGGCCGTGCGGTCTCCCGCAGGTGCCGCGAGATGCCCCAAAGGGG
>CACZQA010000250.1 GCA_902783175.1 uncultured Coriobacteriaceae bacterium | reverse complement strand
GACGAGGTGCTGCACGGCATCGACCTGCACCTCGAGCCTGCCGAAAAGCTCGCCGTGCTCGGCCCGAGCGGCAGCGGCAAGTCGACGCTTCTCGCCCTGCTGCGCGGTGATCTTGCCCCCACGGGCGGATCTGTCACGCTGGGCGGCGTGGAGACGAGCATGCTCGGCGACGATGCCCACCGGTACTTCGGCGTCATCCAGCAGGACACCTATCTGTTCGACGCGACGCTTCTCGAGAACCTGACGCTCGGGGAGGAGCAAATCACGCGCGATCGGGCCGAGGCGGCGCTCAGGTCCGTTGGCCTGGGCGCCCTGCTGGACAGGCTTCCCAAGGGCCTCGACACGCCAGTCGACGAGGCGGGTCTGCGCTTCAGCGGCGGGGAGCGCCACCGCATCGCGCTCGCACGCATCCTGCTGCGAGACGAGCCGATCGTGCTGCTCGACGAGCCGTCGAGCGGGCTTGACCCCCTCACGGAGCGCGAGTTGCTCGACACGCTGTTCGAGGTGCTCGAAGACCGCACCATCGTCATGGTCACGCATCATCTTGCGGGAGTCGAGCACGTGGGACGCGTCGTGTTCGTCGAGGACGGCAGCATCGAGCTTACCGGCTCCCCCGAAGAGCTCGAGCGCACGAGCTTGCGCTACCGTCAGCTCCTCGCGTTCGACCGCGGGTCGCTCTAGCCAGACGCGTCGGAGCGGCAACACACAGCCCCGACGCGCCCGCCTGCTAGCCGACGACGACGTGCTCGGGGCTGCCCTTGGCCTGGTACATGAGCCAATCGGCCTCGGCGAGGAGCTCTTGGACGGACCCGGAGCGGTCCGTCGCGCCGATGCTCGCGCTCAGCCTGAGGTTGGGGTACGGCTCGAAGGCAAGGCGCTGGATGCCCTGTGCGGCCTCCGAGAGCACGTCTCGGTACTCCTCGGCCCCGACCGAATCCAGAAACACGATGACGAACTGGTCGGCGCCGAAGTGCGAGACCATCCCCCGCTCGCCAACCGTTGACGCGAGCAGCTTTGCGACGCGGTGCAGCCCCTCGTCCGCGGCGTGCGCCCCAAAACGGCTGCCCACGAGCGTGAACTTGTCCATGTCGAGCTTGGCGACCTTCGTCGCCTGCTGTTTGAGCAGGTACTCGTCGAAGTACCGGCGGTTGTAGACGCCAGTCTCGGGACCGCTGTACCAGATGTCGCCCGTGCCCTGGCGCGCGGCGTCTTCCCGTGCAGGCAGCGCGTACTGCGGCAGGCCGAGCTCGAGCACGAGCACGAGCTCCTCGCCGTCCACCAGGACGTTTCGGTACGTCGTCACGTGCAGCGCTTCTCCCTTGTGCTCGTAGCGCACCTGGTCCTGCTTGGTCGCGAGCGCCCGCAGCGCCGCGCAGTCATCGCAGCGCGCCGTGCCGCCGCGCCGCCTGTAGCAGGCGAACGGCTCGCCCACCGTGCCGCGCCCGCGGTCGAACGCACGCGCCTCGAGTCGCCGGGGCGAGACGACCCGCACGCTGTCGAAATACCCGCTCAAGATCTTCATGCGGCGGACCAGGTCGTCTCGCGCGATGCGCTCGACCCCGTCGCCCTGCGCCGCGAGGGCATCGTCTGCATGCCGCATGTCGAGCAGCCGCTCCTCGGCAGTCTGCACGAGCGAGAGCAGGTTTTCCGTCTCGCCGTAGCGTGCCGCGCCGCTTTGCAGCTCGACCGTGCACGAGGTGCCCGCGATGGAGCACGGGCCGCCGCCCGCCGCCGTGACGCGGTGGATGAGCGCAAGGGCATCCTGCCTGCCGTCGACGTGCGCCACGAGCGCAAACCAGCTGCCCCGCGCGCGCGTGAGCACGCAGGAAGTGCCGCAGACGACGTCGATGCGGCGGGCGACCTCCTCGAGCACCGCGGCCTCGAACTGCTCGCCGAAGGTGCCCGCAAGTTGCTCCAGGTTCGTGACCGCAAGGTACGCGAAGACGAAATCCCTGCCCGTGTCCCCGTAGCTTTCCGCAAACGCGAGCAGCTGGGCCTGCATGGCATCGAAGCCGGCAAGCTCGAGCGGTCCGCTGCCCAAGGCAAGGCGCCGTGCCGTCTCATCACCGCCGCAGCGGTCCTCGACGTCGACGAAGTGCCCGACGAGGCCCTTGACCACGCCGTTTTCGATGACGGGGGCCTTGCTCGCCACGATCGCGCGGTCCTCGCAGTGGCTTATGCAGCGCCCGGGCACGTCGCGGATCACCTCGTGGTCGTTGATCACGCGCAGCTCTGCGGCGCGCGAAGGCTCCTCGTCCACGTGCCAGCCCAGGTCCTCGTCGGTCTTTCCGACGATCTGGTCGACCGAGTCCATGCCGTAGTAGTCGAGGAAGAACCGGTTGGCGCCGAGGAAGCGGCGCTGCGCGTCTTTCCAGAAGATGCCCACCTGGGCGATGTCGAGGTAGGAATCCCACAGCTCGCCGTGGGGAATCGTGCCATCGGGCTCCATGATGCGGCTGACGCTCGACGTGCTCGCCTGGCGCACCGCCGAGATCGCGTAGGTCTGGCCGCCGAGCTGCAGCGGCACCACGACAAGCTCATTCCAGCTGAACAGGCCGGCGTCGTCGCGCATCCGGAACACGTCGGCAAGATACGGCTCCGGGCAGCGGCTCATGCGCTGCTCGATCGTCTCAAGGTCGCAAAACTCCAGGTAGCGCTCGCGGTCTGCGGAATAGACGAGCGCGCTCACGGCGTCTTTGGCCTCGTCCTCGGTCGTCTCCAGGTACTCGCGGCTGCCCACGAGCGTGCGCCCGAGGTAGACGTTTCTGATCTCGCGCGTGCGCAGGTCGATGAGGTCGACGCGCGAGAAGGTCGAGAGCAGGTACTCGGCGACGGTGTCGTAGCCGACGCTCTCGTGCTCGCCCGCCTCGACGATGCCCGTAAGGCTCACCAGCACGGCCGCAGAGCCCGCGCCCGCAGACAGCGCCTTGCCGCGCAGCAGGAAATGCTGGCCGCCGCCCATGAAGTCGAGTGTGCGCAGCTCTCCTGCCGTCGCCGTATGCGCGAGGAAGCGCCTGATGTCGCCGCGCTTCTCGTTGACCCAGCGGGCGGACTGCTCGAGCGAGGCGTGCCCCGCCGATGCCAGCGCCTCCTCGTAGGCGCGGTTGGCCCACAGGTAGCTGACAGCGTTGCCGCGAAGCTCGACGACGGCGAGCGCGATGCTGCTTACCATGCCCTTCTCGGCCTTGCCCGCGATGCCGTCGTAGTCGAACGGCACCGGGCTCACGGGGTTGACCCTGCTGATGCTGTCGTAGTACCCGCGCGACTCGATGCGCTCGACCTGGTACTCGTCGAGATGCGCCACATACCACTCGAGCGGGCGCGGCTTGCCGAACAGGTAGCCCTGGATGAACTCGCAGCCCACCGCGCTCACGAAGTCGAGCTGCTCCTGGGTCTCGACGCCCTCGATGAGCGAGCCGGTGCCCATGCGCTTGATCATGTCGATGACGGACGCCAGCACCTCGTTGGAGCGCGCCCCCGGGTCGAAGTCGCGCAGAAAGCCCATGTCGATCTTGATGAGGTCGAACTTGTGCTCCTTCAAGTTGCCGAGCGACGAGTACCCGCTGCCGAAATCGTCCATCCACACGGAATAGCCCATCGAGCGAAGCGACGCGACCGAGGCGTAGAGGCGCTGCTCGGCATCTGTGAACGCGCTTTCGGTGACCTCGATGTTGAGCGCGCGGCGAGGCACGCGGTAGCGGTCGGTCACCTCGCGGACGAGCCGGGGAATGTCGAGTGCCGAGAAGTCGAGGCGCGAGAGGTTGACGGACACGTTGATCCACGGCGCGCCGCTGTCGTGCAGCGCGCGCATCTGCCGGCAGACGCACTCGAGTACGTACTGATCCAGGCGGTGCGTGAGGCGTGCCCGCTCGAGTATGGGCACGAAATCGCCAGGCGAGATGAGGCCGAGCTCGGGGTCGATCCAGCGCGTGAGCGCCTCGAAGCCGTAGATGGCGCCGGTGATGGTGCGCACGATGGGCTGGAAGTAGACGCGGATGTCGCCCCGCGCGAGCGCGGAGTCGAGGTTGGAGATGATGAACTGCTCCCGGTCGTGCTTGAAGCTGAGCTCTTCGTCGAAGTAGCGGAAGAAGACGTCGTAGCGCCCGCGTATGCTGTCGCAGGCAATGCGCGCGCGGTCGTGTGCCTGGTCGATGTCGACCTTCCCGTCGTCGACCAGGTAGATGCCCGCCCTGAGCTCGACCGAGGTGCCACGCTGGTAGTCGCGCACAACCTGCTGCGCGCGGGACACGCGCTCTTCCAGATCGTCGGCCAGGCACAGGACCGAGAACTTGTCCTCGGAAAAGCGCGAGACGAGGTATCCCGGAAACGCGACGTTCAGCGCATGCGCGGTGCGCCGGAGGAGCTGGTCGCCCGCGTCGAAGCCGTGGGAGTTGTTGAACGACTTGAAGTTGGCCAGGTTGAAATAGACGTAGGCAAGCCCCCGCTCGCGCGCCTTGCGGTTGACGAGGATCTTCGCGGCGCGCCCCCTGAAGCACGCCATGTTGATCAGGCCGGTGAGCGGGTCGAGGTCGCCTTCGCGGTACGGGTTCACACCGCCCGCAACGAACCCGACCTCGAGCAGGCGCTCGTCGTACGCGACATGCTCGACGCAGTTCTTCCCAGAGCGCTTCGCCACGTAGAGCTCGCGGTCGGCGATCTCGATCATGTTGCGCAGCTGCTGGTTGTCGCGCGGCGTGCCCGTGCAGTAGCCGCAGCTCATGGTGATGGCCCGCTCGAACTCCGCCACGTCGATCGAGCCCGTCTTCTCGCGCAGACGGGCGAGCTTTTCCTCGAAGACGTCGAGCGGCTCTGAGGTGATGACGAGAAACTCGTCACCCCCATAGCGGTACGACTGCTGGCGCCCAAACTCGCCGCGCAGTGCCTCCGCATAGCTTCTGATGATCCTGTCGCCGGTGACATGGCCGTAGGCGTCGTTGAAATGCTTGAAGTCGTCGAGGTCGCACATCATGACCACGAGCGGCTTGCCGATGTGGTGCTCGAAGTCCGAGCGCAAAAACATCCGGTTCATGATGCCCGTGAGCTCGTCGACCATCGAGATGGAGCGGGCACGTTCCTGCTTGGCCGCCTCTTCCACCGCCGCGTTGTAGCGCATGAACGCCATGGCGCAAAGCATGAGCACGAACAGCGCCCGCCCCGCAAGGGGGATGGGCAAATGCCCGCCCACGGGGGCAAGCACATTGAAGACGGCGGTGAAGCCGACGACAAGCAGCGGAATGCCGATCGCGGGGCTGATGATGAACACCGAGGTGCAGACGAGTTCGGCGACGACGAAGACAAGCACCTGGTTGCGGACGGGATAGTCGATGACGAACAGCAGCACCGCATCGCTGACGGCGAGGACGACGTAGGCGATCAGCACGAGCTGCGCGGTATGCGCGCTTGTCCCCGAGCCGCGCAAGAAGCGCTGCGCGGTGATAAAGACGATTGCCGAGGCGGCGAGGAGCACGAGCACCATGGTGCAGCGCAACAAGACCTCGAGCTCCGGCTGCGAGAGGGTGAGCCCGCCGCCGGCGATGACGAAGTCGTAGACGACCACGTATGCGGCGACGAGAAGGCCGAGCACGCTCACGACGCGCGCGAAGCGCATGTTCGTGCCGCAGATGCTCTTGAGCACGGCATCGTCCAAGTGCGTGATACCAAATTTTTCAGGCAATCCGCTCAAGACGTTCCCCCGATGTTCCTCGACGAGATCAGGTCAGCGTTCTGGTAGCGCCCGCTCCCCCTCGGGGGCAATAAGCGATTGCTGTATTGTCCTACAACGCGATAGAAAACACCACGCATTATTCGCTCAATGGGGATACTTCTCCCACTCGAGAAAGGAGAACGACACGGTACCCACGGCCCCTCGGTTCACGCGCTGGACATACCGGCGAGGCATTGGCCACATGCGTGACAGACTGGCGAGGCATTGGCCATATTTGGCCAGGAGCTCACCGGTCTGTCACGAGGAAAATGAACCGATACCCACGGCCCCTCGTGCCAAAGTGAACCGATACCCACGGCCCCTCGTGCCATGTTAGGGGAGCTCGGGGGAGACGAACGCGAAGGAGTCGACGTCGAACAGGCCGCGGTTGGTCACGCGGAGCTTGGGGATGACCGGCAGCGACATGAACGCCATGGTCATGAACGCGCTCGGCATCGTGCACCCCATCTTGCGCCAGGCACAATCGAGCTCGGCGATGCATTGCACCACGTCCTCGTCGCGCATCGGGGACAAAAGCCCGCAGATCGGCAGCTCGAGCAGCGCGAGCACCTCGCCGTCTTCCACCGCGACAATCCCGCCGCCACAGGAGACGAGCGTGTTTGCCGCCAGCGCCATATCCTCGTCGTTGTCGCCGGCCACGAGCAGGTTGTGGGCATCGTGCGCGACCGTCTGCGCGAGCGCCCCGTGCACGTGGAAGCCGCTCACGAACCCGGCGCCCCGCATGCCGCTCGCGTGATGCCGCTCGAACACACACAGTTTGAGGACGTCTTGTGCCCCGTCGACCAGCAGCTCGCCGGAGCGCGCCTGAAGCGTTGCCTCGCGCTGCTCCGTGAGGATAGTCCCCTCCTGCGCCGCGATGACGCGCACCTGCACGGGCCCGTCAGCATGCTCCGTCGTGATGCGGAAGTCCTCCGCGGCAAAGCTCTTCCCGACGTTCATCGTGTTGGAGACGTAGCTCGGCCACTGATACGGTTCCACCTCGAAGCACGGGGTCCCGTCCTGCGCGGCGACCGCCCCGTCGACCACGGTCAGGCTGACGTCGAAGTCCTCGAGCGAGCCGAACAGCACGAGGTCGGCGCATTTGCCCGGGGCGATCGAGCCCATCTCGTGTTCCAGGTGGAAGCAGGTCGCCGCGTTGATCGTGGCCATTTGCACGGCGACGAGCGGGTCGATCCCGCAGGCGACCGCCAGGCGCAAGATGGCGTCCACGTGCCCCGCCGCGGCAAGCGTCTGGGCATCGCGGTCGTCCGAGGAAAGCGTCGCGAAACGCGGGTCCACCGTCCCGCCCGCGATGGCCTCCGCGAGCGCCGGAAGGTCCTGCTCGGCAGAGCCCTGGCGCAACTGCGCGTAGCAGCCGAGCCGCATGCGCGCGACCACGTCGTCCGGCGTCGCAGACTCGTGGTCGGCCGTGATGCCTGCGGCGATGTAGGCGTTGAGGCCGCGGTCGATGTCGGGCGCCGGATAGTGCCCGGTCACCTCGAGGCCGGCGCGCAAGGTGGCGTTGACCTCGGCGAGCACCTCGTCGTCGCCGCGCAGCACACCCCCGAAGTTCATCATCTCGCCCAGCCCCGCCGTGCTCTCCCAGCTCATGCTGGCGGCGATGTCGCCCGCGTCCACGACGGCCCCGGCGTCCTCGTAGCCCTTCACGCTGGGCACGCAGCTCGGCGTGGTGATGAAGGTCTTGAGCGGGGTGCGCTGCGCGTCGCGCGCCATTTCGCGCACTGCTGCAAGCCCGGCCACGTTGGCTATCTCGTGCGGGTCCCACATGACGGCGCTCGTGCCGTGCGGCAGCACCGAGCGCGCGAACTCGGAGGGAGTGAGCATGCTCGACTCGAGGTGGATGTGGCTGTCGATGAAGCCGGGGGCCGCATAGCGTCCCCGCGCGTCGATGACCTGCGTTCCTGTTCCCACGCAGTGCTCGGCGGTGTTTCCGTCAAGCCCCACGTAGGCAATCCGTCCGCATGCGATCGCGATGTCCACGTCATCGACGACTTCGCGCGTCGGCGTCGAGATGAGGCGCGCGTGCCTGACGACGAGGTCAGCGGGCAGGTTGCCTTGCGCCACCGCGATAAGCGTCTTGTTGCACTCCCACAGCGCCGACGTGCAGAAACGGTTGATCATGACTGGCCCTCCTTGGGAATCATCATCACATTGACGTCGCAGGTGCCGGTCACGCCCGGCACGGCGGTCTTGTAGCTGTACTGCCAGAACTTGAACGCGTAGGGCGTCTGGGGCTTGTCGACGTAATCGGCGCACCAGATGGGGTAGCTCGCGAG
>CACZQA010000249.1 GCA_902783175.1 uncultured Coriobacteriaceae bacterium | reverse complement strand
GCCCGCAATCGTCGCGGCAGCACCCCAGCCAGAGGCCTCGAGGGCGATGGCGATGAACGCGAGGGCGATGACGCAGCCCAGGTACAGGTACAGCGGCGCCCAGCTGGGGTGTTCCCAGGGCCCCTTTGGCAGGTCCGCCTCGGGCGGCAGCGGTATGTCCGCATTCGACTTCATGAGGCTGATTGTAGCCGAATCGTTTCTGCTTTACGCGTGCCGACTTGCGACGACGAGGCTAGAATCTCGAACAGGACAGAGAGGAGCACCCATGAATCCTTCGCGCTACAACATCGTTGCCGCCGGCCCAGACGGCGAGACGCTCCTGTACAACACGGCAAACGGGTCGTTTGCCGCACTCTCCCCAGAAGCGGCAGCCGCCTATCGGCGCGGCACCTGCCCCGACGAGAAGCTCGCGCAGGCAGGCTTTTTCACCGAGCGCTCACCAGAAGAAGAACTTGAGCAGGTCCGCGAGCGGCACCGCATGCAGCGCACGAGCGCCGACGAGCTTGCCCTCACCATCGCACCGACCTACGCCTGCAACTTCAAATGCCCCTACTGCTACGAGGCGCACCACGACACGAGCAAGGGGATCATGTCGCGCGAGGTGCTCGACGCCATCTACGCATTTGTCGAGCAGCGATACGCGCAGGAGCCGTTCGAGAGACTGTACGTCGAGTGGTACGGCGGCGACCCGAGCCTGTGCCTCGACATCGTGCGCGACTTCTCCCAGCGCCTTATCGCGTTTGCCGAGGCAAACGACGTTTTCTACGACGCCATGATGCTCACCAACTGCAACCTCATCGACGCGGCGGCGGTCGAGCTGCTGGCAGGCGCGCGCGTGAGCGAGGTCTTCGTGACGATCGACGGGCTCGAAGACGAGCACAACAAGCGGCGCGTCTCTGCCACGGGCAGCAACTCGTACGCGAAGAACATCGAGGCGATCCGCCTGCTCACCGCCCGCGGCATCCGCGTGACGGCGAACATGAACGTCGACAAGGTGAACATCAAGCAGCTGCCCGAGGTGCGCAAGATGCTGCGCGAGCAGTTCGGCATCGAGATGGTGACCGAGCAGCTCAACGACTACGGGCACTTCTTTGGACAGGGCGCGTTCTGCGCGCCCGATTTCGAGCTGTTCACGCACGACGAGTACGCGCAGGCCATCCACGACGAGCAAAAGGCAAGCGGGCTTCTCACCCCCGAGAACCTGCGTGCCATGCTGCAGCCGGTCCCCAACTTCTGCCGCGGCCAGGTGGAGAGTTACTTCGTCATCGACGCCTTCGGCGACGTGTACACCTGCGACGGATGGATGGGAGACAAGCGCCACCGCATCTGCAACATCCTCGACGCTTCCGACGGCATCGAGAGGCACCTGCACGAGGTGGTCTTCGACGCGACCCTTGACGAGAAGTGCAGCGCCTGCGAGCTTTTGCCCGTGTGCCAGGGAAGCTGCTTCTGGGAGCGCAGCTGCAACGACGACTTCCCCTGCCACCCGCTCAAGCACACCATCGGGGCGTACCTGCGCGATTGGCGTGACACGTTCGGAAAGCTCGAAGGTCCGGTTCAGATTCTCGCCTAGCACGCAGCCCCAAAGTACGCGCACGGGAAACGTGGCAGTGCCACACATCCCGCGCGTGCTACACGAAAACGGTGGCAGTGCCACACATCTCACGCTTGCTGCAAGGAGGGTGCGGGGAAGCCCCTAGGGGAAGAAGACGGGGTCGGGCGTAACGGCCCTCCCCTTGCCCGCAATCCAGGACCCCACGAGCATGAGCACGAGCGACAGGCTGATCCCCACCACGATCTGATGCAGGCCGAACGGCTTGATGCCGAGCGCCATGAGCGTGCAGTACACGACCACGCCGCCGACCATGGACAGCACCGCGCCCGCCGAGTTCGCGCGCTTCCAGAACAGCCCCATGACAAGCACCCAGCAAAACGCCGTCTCGAGCCCGCCAAAGGCGAACATGTTGATCTTCCAGATCACATCGGGCGGCACGATGGCCAGCACGAACACGATGAGCCCGAGCGCGAGCGTGAATACCTGGCTCAGGCGCGAGACACGCCTATCATCGCTCGCCGCCCCGCCGTTGATCTTCGTGTCGCGCAGCTCGATGTCCGCATCGAGTGACTTCGCGCGGTAATGCAGGTACACGTCTTTGACGATGGAAGAAGACGAGCTGATGAGCAGCGAGGATACCGTCGAGATGGAAGCCGCGATCGGCCCGATGATGGCGATGCCGGCGAGCCACGGAGGCAGGCACTGCGCGATGGCGATCGGGATGATGTTGTCGACCGACCCGCCGTAATCCGCGAGCGTACCCGGCAGCACGCCTTTTGCGAGGACGCCGAGTGCCGTGACCAAAATCATCATGACCCCGAGGATCACCGTGCCCATGACCAGCGCGTTCTTGAGCGAGCGCTCGTCTTTGAACCCCATGCAGCGAACGACAGACTGGGGCAGGCTGAACGTGAACACGCCGACGAGCAGCCACTGCGTGAAGTAGAGGCCCACGGGCATCTCGCCGCCGCCCAACGGCTCGAGCATAGAGGGCTTAGAGGCCTTGATGTTGAGCAGGATTTGCTCGTAGCCCCCGCCCTGGGACAGGATGCCCGCCGCCAGCACGACGATGCCGACGATCATCATGACGCCGCACAGCGCGTCCGTGATGGCGACGCCCCGAAAGCCGCCGACCGTCGTGTAGAAGATAACCGCGATGCCGAACAGGGCGAGCCCGACGATGTAGCTGTAGCCCGTGACCGCCTCGAACAGCTTTGCCCCTCCGACGAACTGCGCGACCATCATGGCGGCGAAGAACAAGACGATGATCGCCGCCGAGACGTTGGCGACGGCGTCGGACTTGTAGCGTGCGCGTATGACGTCGATGACCGTGACGGCATTGAGGCGGCGGCTCACGAGCGCCATCTTCTTGCCCATGATG
>CACZQA010000248.1 GCA_902783175.1 uncultured Coriobacteriaceae bacterium | reverse complement strand
GACGAGCTCAAGCTCCCTTGCTGCCTGGGCGAGTACGGAGCTGGAGGGGTGCGCAGCGAGCAGGGCTTCATCCCGCAGCAGGTATTCGAACAGCGCCTCGACGGTATTGCGGAAAACGCGCTGGCAGACGCCTGCACACCGAGCAATCCCAGAAAGCCGACGGCAAAGGACTTGAAGATGCTGCTCATGGAGAGCTACTGCGGAAAGGCCGGAGCTTAATGCGAATAGCGCGTGTGCTGTTACCCGGCAGCACGCGCGCAAAAACAATGCGGAGATGCTGATTGGGGGCGCCTGCACCACGTGCGGACGCCCCCAACGCTTCACTCACGACATCTCACATCCCAGACTGCAACATGCCGCTAGTGGACTATGACGGGCAAGCCCATCTCCTTCAAAATCCCCGCAAGCTGCTGAATGCGCTCGTCGGGAATCATCGATGCCTCAAACACCTTGTTTTGGTGCTTGATCCTTGCCCATTTGGCTACGCCAAGCGTATGGTACGGGAGGATTTGAATCTCCTGGAGGCTCTCGCCCAGCTCGCGCGCAAAGACGCCCAGCTCTTCGAAATTCTCATCGGAGTCGTTGAAGTGCGGGATGGTCGGGACACGCACCCTGATGCGTGCCCCCGCCTTCGCGAGCAGGCGCGTATTCTCGAGGATGCACTCGTTGGGAACTCCAACCACCGCCTCGTGTTCCTTGGAGTGCATATGCTTAATGTCGACGAGATAGAGATCCGTGTACGGCAGGGTTCGCTCGACCGCGTCCCAAGTGGCGAACAGCGTCGTATCGAGCGCGGTGTCGACATCTGCCTGCTTGAGCGCCGCGAGCAGGTTGACCGTGAAGTCGATCTGGGTAAGCGGCTCGCCACCGGAAACGGTGACGCCGCCTCCCGAATGCTCGTAGAACGCCCGGTCCCTGTTCGCAATCTCGACGACCTCGTCGACCGTGTACGTCTTGCCCCATTCGAGCAGGGCATTTGCGGGGCACGCACCGTTTGGGGCAGCGCACCGCAGGCACTCGCTGCACCTCTCCCAATCGAGCTCCACCGGCCGGATTGTATCGCCTCCCAAAGTCGTCACCACGTCCCCGACGCTCAACGCGCCCTCAGGGCAGACTCCTTGCTTCAGACACAGACCGCATGCATCCACGCCAATGCACTTGTCTTTCTGATACGAAAGCTGGATATCGTAGCGCTGCGATTCGGGGCTGTGACACCATGGACAGCGCAGCGGGCACCCCTTCTCGAAGACCGTCGTTCTGATACCGGGGCCATCTTGAACGGAAAACCCCTGGATGTCGTAGACAACACCCTCGAGTGTGCCGTCGACAATCATGTCCTGACTCACTTCCATAGGCAGTGTCCTCCCTTGCCGTCCCGCCAAACGCGTATGGCGGGGCCCGCCGCTCAGCTCTTTCGCGGGCTCCGCCAATCCAAACGCTGACGTTGCGCTAAATCTGCTGCTCGGTGCGGCGAATCAGATCGTCTTGCGCTTGCTTGTACACGTCGACGAAGTATGCGGAGAAGCCCGCGATGCGCACAACCAGGTCTTTGTACTTCTCGGGCTCTTTCTGAGCTGCACGCATCGTGTCCGCCGACACGATGTTGATCTGCATCTGCCCGCCCTCGAGATCAAAGAAATAGGTGCGCATCAAATCGACCAGCTTCTTCTTCCCGCTGTCTGCTGCGAGCGCCGACGGATGGAACTTCATGTTGAGAAGCGTGCCGTTCTCCATGCGCGTCTGCGGAAGAACAGAGCACGAACGCAGCTCTGCAATGGGTCCGTTCGTGTCGAGCTGCTGCACCGCGGAGATGCCGTCAGCAAGCGGCATGCCCGCTTTGCGTCCATCCGGTGTCGCGTACGTGCTGAAACCATAGAGCACGTTCATCGTCACCGGCCAGGTGCCCGCCTTGTACGAGCCACGCGGACCTTTGCGGCTCGTCACGGCATCCGCCCAGATATTGCCGAACCACGTCGCATACTTGTCGGCTTCCGGGTCGCCGTTGCCGTAGTGGACAACGTGCGTGCGGATGTACTCTTTCATATCCTCATGGCCCTCCCAGTTGGCCATGACCGCATCGTAGAGCTCGCGTGTCGTGTACTTTTTCGTCTTGAAGCAGACCGCATCGATGATGTTAAGCGAGTCGACGATATTGCCGAGGCCGACTGCG
>CACZQA010000247.1 GCA_902783175.1 uncultured Coriobacteriaceae bacterium | reverse complement strand
GCCGTGCGCCCGTTGTCGCCGGTCAGCATGACGGTGCGAATCCCCATGCTGCGCAGCTCGTCGATGGCCTGCTTGCTCGTCGGCTTGACCTGGTCCGCGCATGCGATGACGCCGATGAGCATGCCATCGCAGGCAAAGAGCAGGGGGGTCTTGCCGTCCTGCGCGAGCTCGTCGAGCGAGGCGCTTGCGGCGTCGATGTCGATGCCGTTGCCGCGCAGAAGCGCTGTGTTTCCGGCGAGGCACGCCATCCCGTCGACCGTCGCGGAGATGCCCCTGCCGGGGATGGTGGCAAAGTCCTGCGCCTCGCTCGGCACCGAATCGTGCTCGTCGCCATAGGCGACCACAGCGCCAGCGAGCGGATGCTCGGACTTCTCCTCGAGCGCGACGGCGATGTCGAGGAACTCGTCCGCGTCAAAGCCGTTGAGCGCGATGCAATCCGTGACCTGGGGCTTGCCCTCGGTGATGGTGCCGGTCTTGTCGAGCACGACCGTCGCGGTCTCGTGCGCGGTCTGGAGCGCCTCGGCGCTCTTGATGAGGATGCCCTCCTTCGCGCCGCGGCCGGTCCCGACCATGATGGCCGTCGGAGTGGCGAGCCCGAGCGCGCAGGGGCACGAGATCACGAGCACCGACACCGCATGCGAGACGGCGTCTGCCAGGCTTCCCGTCACGATCATCCAGACGATAAACACCACGACGGCGATCGCGATGACGACGGGCACGAACACCGCCGACACCTTGTCCGCGAAGTTCTCGATGGGCGCTTTCGTGCTGGTCGCCTCGTCGACCAGGCGGATGATGCGGGCGAGGGCGGTGTCTTGCCCGATGGCGGTTGCCTGCACCTTGATCCAACCCGATTGGACGACGGTGGCCCCGGTCACGGAATCGCCGCGAGCTACCTCCACCGGGATGCTCTCGCCCGTGATAGCCGCCTCGTCGACTGCCGCCGTGCCCTCTGCCACGACGCCGTCGACCGGGATGCTCTGCCCCGCCTTGACGATGACGAGGTCTCCCACTGCGATCTGCTCGACGGGCACCTCCTCCTCGGCACCGCTGTCATCGATGCGTGTGGCGGTCTTGGGGGCAAGATCCATGAGGCTGTTGATGGCGTCGGTCGTCTTGCCCTTGGCGCGCGCCTCGAAGAACTTGCCGAGCGTCACGAGCGTGAGGATCATCGCCGCGGACTCGAAATAGAGGTCCATGGCCGCAAGGTGCGCTGCCGCGAGGTCGCCGTGGCCGAGGAAAAAGCCCATGCGGTACATCGCCGCGATGCCATAGACGGTGGATGCGGCAGACCCGAGCGCGACGAGCGAGTCCATGTTGGGGGAGCGGCGCGCGAGGGACGAGAAGCCGTTTCGGAAGAACTTGAAGTTGACGAACAGAACCGGCAACAGGAGCAGCAGCTCCGTGAGCGCGAACGTCATCATGTTCTCGTGGCCCAGAAAGACTCCGGGGAGCGGCCATCCGAACATGTGGCCCATGGACAGGTAGAACAGGGGCACCGTGAAGATGCACGAGACGATGAGGCGCGTTTTCACTCGCTTGATCTCGCGCACCGCCCGCTCCTGGGCAGAAGGGGCGGGGGCAGGCGCACCGGGCGCGCCGGCTATCTGCTCTACGTGGGGGAATGCCCCGTAGCCCGCCTTCTCGACAGCGCTCCCGATTGCCGCGAGCGTCTCGGGTGTGCCGTCGTACTCGACGTCCATGCTGTTTTTGAGCAGGTTGACGGTGGCGCTTTGCACCCCGTTGACGCTCTGTGTCGCCTTCGTGACGCGCGCCGAGCATGCGGCGCAGGTCATTCCCGTGACATCGAAGCGTTGCTTCATTTCAGATCACCAACTTACTTTGATATGCGTTTGATGAGGTCCATGGCCTCGTCGACGATCTCGTCGTTGCCGTTTCTGATCTCTTCGACCACGCAGGTCTTGAGATGGTTCTGCAAGACGAGCCGCTCGACGCTTTTGACCGCGCTGTCCGCAGCGGCGAGCTGGATGAGGACGTCGCCGCAGTAGCGGTTGTCCTCGATCATCGCCTTCACGCCGTTGAGCTGGCCGATGGCACGGTTCAGGCGTTTGATGATGTTGTCTTGCAGTTCCTGGCTGCGCGGGTTCGCCTTGTGGCGCGCGTGGCAGCAGCTCTTCTCGTTCGTGTCTTCCATGGATACCCCCACCCGGTATGTTTCATGACGCGACTATATACCCCTTGGGGGTATTGTCAACACCTTTTTTCGCAAAAAATGGCACGATACCCACGGCCCCTCGTGCCAGGTGCGGGTGGTAGGCTTATGGCGAGGCCCAGCGCCTCCAATGTCTTGGTCACTTATTGGATGGGAGCCATCTATGCGCGAAATCGTACTGCACCGGGTCTACAAGCACTTCAAAGGCGACAGCTACCTCGTGGAAGACGTCGCACGGCATTCCGAGACGGGCGAGGAGTTCGTCGTCTACCGCAAGCTCTACGGCGACGGCTCGCTGTGGATCCGCCCCAAGGAGATGTTCTTGAGCGAGGTCGACCACGAGAAGTACCCCGAGGTCGCGCAGAAGTACCGCTTCGAGCTCCAGGAGATCCCGAGCGTCGCCGCTCACGAAGACTGACGTTGTATCCACAACGCCCTTCATCTCCCCGCGGCGCTAGCATGCGTGAGAAAGGGAAGTGAGAGCAATGAACATCCAGATCAAACGCGTCTACGATGCGCCGGAAGAATCGGACGGCACGCGCATCCTCGTCGACAGGCTCTGGCCGCGCGGCATCAAGAAGGAGACGCTCCAACTCGACGACTGGGCCAAGGTCCTGGCGCCTTCGACGGAGGCGCGCAAGGCGTTTGCCCACAAGGCGGAAAACTTCGGCGAGTTCAAAGGCCGCTATGAGGCCGAGCTGGACCAGAGCGCCGAGGCGCACGAATACGTCAGCACGCTCGCAGCGTCCAATCCCCCTGTTGTGACCCTGCTCTATGCAGCCAAGGACCCGCAGGTAAACCATGCGATCGTCCTGAAGGGCTGGCTGGAACGCCAGGTCGGCGACGCGGAGAGCTGCGACTAGCGCCGGCTCACCGCCTGCTGCCCGAGGCAGCCCAACAGCCCGAGCGAGTTGTCGAGCACCTGCGCCGCGACCGGGTGCCCGACCGCTTGCTCTACGGCGCGGACGTCTTTTTCCAGCAGACCGGCGAGCTGTGCTGCGCGAAAGCGCCCCTCGTCCTGTTCGGGGCAGTCGCTTTCGAGGAGCATGCGGTCGGCGGGCACGAGCTTGGCGTATTCGCGCCCGCGCCCCGTCGCGATGCCCCTCGGGTTAATCGAAAACCAGCATCCCGCTTCGCGCGCCCGCAGCAGCTGCGGGTTCGACCCGGAAAACCAGTGAAAGATGCACGCGCACGATTCGAGGCAGCCCGTCTTATCGAGCACGTCGAGCACCTCGTCTGCCGCGCGCACCGCATGGATCGAAAGCGGCTTTCTGACCTGCGCCGCGCGCGCCGACGCGTCGGCTGCCACGCAGACGCGCTCGAAGACGACGAGCTGCCGCTCGTGCGACCCTGCCGGCGTGTGCTTGTCGGCAAAGTCGAGCCCCACCTCGCCGAATGCCGCGGCGCTCGGCGCCAGTTCCTCGAAGCGCTCAAGCTGCTCGTCGGTGATGTCTCCAGCAGCCACCCTCCACGGGTGTGCGCCCAACGCCGCAACCGCAAAGGGCGTCCTCGTCGCCTCCAGCGCCCGACGCGTCCTCAAGAAGCCATCGACCTCGCAGCTCACGGCAAGCATCCCGATTCCTCCGGCAGCCGCTTCCTGCAAAAACGCCTCGGG
>CACZQA010000246.1 GCA_902783175.1 uncultured Coriobacteriaceae bacterium | reverse complement strand
TGGTTCATCGGCACGGGAACATACAGGACATCGTCGCGTTCGATGGAAAACGCCTTTCTGAGCGCCCTGCCGTTCAGCCCGAAGGAAGATGCCTTGTTGACGATGGCCTTGGGCACGCCGGTCGAACCGGACGAGAACACGATGATCGGACTGTCCGCAGAGCAGTTGGGAAACGAGCGGCCCTCGTCAAAGCCACTTGCTTGAATCAGGTCCTCTATGAGGGGCACCGGTGCGCTGGGGCAGCCGGCGGCAAACACCCGCGCGTTGGGAGCCACCTGGTGTGCCTGGAGGCACGCGTCGGGCGAAGACATGATGAGCACGTCGGGCTTTACCAGGTGTGTCGCCCGCTCGAACTCCTCTTGCTCGAGGCGGTGCGAGAACATGGCCATACGCGCGCCGCACAGCTGCACGGCAGCCATGATCACGGGCGTGATTATGAGGTTGGGAAACGAGAAGACCACGGTGGACCCGGGCTTCAGCCCGCACTCGTCTTGGAAGTACCACGCGAGCGCGTTCGCGTTGCGGTAGGCCGTCCCATAGCTAATCGAGTCGTCGAGACCCATTCCGAAGCGCTGGTGGGGAGACTCGAGATAGACGTTCCTGATGAGCTGCATCAAGGAAAGCTCCTGGAACTTGCTACCACCGCCTGCAGCGGTGGAAAGGCCCTGCACCATACGTGATACCACTCCCCAGTTGCTCACCGCACGCGCTTGCGGATACAGCGCGAGCGGTGATCTGCAAACTCGCGAAAGATGACGGGGCCGCGGACCTAGGCCACCACGACCTGCCGCGGCTTGATTCCCCGGACGCAGAAAGCCCTGCGACCTGCAGTTTCCCTGCGTCCGAAGATTTGTAATACAAGCTTACAAGGACTAGTTGCGTGCGTACTTCTTCGCGAGCTGACGGCCAGCGATGTAGACCATGATCTCGTCGGTGCCGCCTGCGATCTGCATGCCGCGCAGGTCGACCCAGATGCGGCCGATGCGGGTCTCGTCGGTATAGCCCAGCCCACCGTAAATCTGCATGGCCTCGGACGCGACCTCGGTGCACGCCTTGCCCGCGTAGCGCTTGAGCAGCGCGGAATCTATGCGCACGGACTGGCCGTTGTCCATCTTCCACAGGGTCTTGTAGAGCATATTGCGGGAGTTCTGCAGAGCGGTCTCCATCTCGGTCAGCTTGAGCTGGATGAGCTGGTAGTCCGCGATGGGATGGCCGAATGCCTGACGCTCGGTAACGTAGGCCGCGGCATCGTCCATGGCCGCCTGAGCGGTGCCGATGCACTGCGCGACGATCAGGCAGCGTTCGGTCTCGAAGTTCTTCATGAGGTTGAAAAAGCCCTTGCCCGGCTCGCCGATGCGCATGTCCTCGGTCAGCTTGACGTCGTCGAAGTACATCTCGCAAAATGCGCTGGCCTGCTGGCCGATCTTGTTGAGCGGCGCCGTGGAAAGGCCCTCGGTCTCGCGTGGGATGATCCACATGGACATATTGCGGTTCTGGCGCGAGGGGTCCTCGTCTTTTGCGATGACGAGCACGTTGGGGAAGATCTCGCCCTGGGTAACCCAGGTCTTCTGGCCGTTGAGCAGGTAGGTTCCGTCTTCCTGCTTCTTGGTCACGCAGGTCATGGCCTGGTTATCGGAACCCGCTCCGGGCTCGGAGAAGCCGAGGGAGAAGATTGGCTGGCCGGTCTCGAGGTACGAGCCCATAGCCTCTTCGATCTGCTCGGGAGATGCGCCGAAGTCGATGAAGTCGCGCATGGCAAGCGTGTTGTTGAGCGTGGGGAGCATGCAGCCGGAGTAGTGCGCGAACTCCTCGGTGAGGATGCCCAGCGTGACGAGGTCGGTGTCGATGCCCTCGTACTGCTCGGGGATGCCCATCAGGCCGAACCCGTTTTCCATCCAGGCGCTCGTGAGCTCCTCGCTCATCTTGTGGTCTTTGTACATCTCCTTGATCTGCTCTTCGCTGGTGTAGCGCTCGCAGAATTCCTTGATGCTATCGACGAGCAGCTCTTGTTCGTCCGTGTATCCAAAGTCCATGCGTATCTCTCCTTTTCCGTAAAAGCCGCACTCAGTCCATTTTAGGTGCTTCGCACCACGGCTCGCTTCTCAGCGCCGAGCCCTGTGCACCACTGCCCACAATCGTCCTCGGCGAGCTGCACTTTGCCCATTTTTCGCC
>CACZQA010000245.1 GCA_902783175.1 uncultured Coriobacteriaceae bacterium | reverse complement strand
TTCGGCTGTTTCGTGCCATAACCCCTCGTTTAATCGGTTACAGGATGCTCCTGGGAGCAGGCATGGCTATCGGACGGACGTCGTCTCAGGCGCGGTCCTTGTGCAGATAGACATACTGGAAAATCATACCAGCCGAAAAACAATGAGTCACTTCCACCGCAAAATGCGCACAATTGGCACGCGGCCGCAAAAGTGGCAAGAAATGACACGATACCCACGGCCCCTCGTGTCATCCTTCGAGCTGTTCCGCGATCTCCAACCAGGAATCCTCGAGCTCTTCGAGTTCGGCCTCGAGCCCCGAGATCTTCTCCTGCTGCTGCCCCAAGGCGACGAAGTCGGTCCCGTCGATCTTGAGCAGCTCGCCTTTGGCCTTGTCGAGCTTGCTGCGCAGCGTGCCCATCTTGCGCTCCAGCGACGTGCGCTGCTTCTTGAGCTCGCGCAGCTCCTTCTGCGAAAGCCCGCCTTCATCGCCTCCGCCCTGCTTGGCATCCGATGCCGTGCTGCGCGCGACGAACGAGCCTTGGTGCGCCCTGCGGTCAAGTTCCTCGAGGTACTGGTCCACGCCACGCGGCATGTGGATGACCTCGCCGTCGATGAGCGCGTACTGGTCGTCGGTGACGCGCTCGACCAGGTAGCGGTCGTGGCTCACGAGTATGAGCGTGCCGGGCCACGTATCGAGCAGGCTCTCGAGCTGGGCGAGCATGTCGGTGTCGAGGTCGTTGCCGGGCTCGTCGAGGATCAAGACGTTGGGACGGTCGAGCAGGATGAGCATGAGCTGCAGGCGGCGTTTCTGACCGCCCGAGAGATCCTTGACCGGGCAGCTCATCTGTGCCGCCTCGAACCCGAGCTCCTCGAGCAGCTGCATCGGGCCCATGCTGGTGCCGTCGGCCAGCTCGTAGCGCGTCTTGTAGTGGGCGCACACCTCGCGCACGCGCAGGTCCTGAAGCTCGGTGAGCTCGGAGAGCTGCTGCGAGAGCACGGCGAACTTGACCGTCTGGCCGATCTCGACCCTTCCGCCGGTCGGCTTGAGCTTGCCCTGGATGAGGTTGAGCAACGTCGTCTTGCCAGCACCGTTGGAACCGAGCAGGGCGATGCGGTCGCCCGCGCCGATGTTCCAGTCGATGGGCTTGATGAAGGGCTTGCCATCCCAGTCGAACGACGCGTGCTTGAGGTTGATGACCTTCTTGCCCAGGCGCGACATGGCGCTGCGGCGCAGCTCGATCGTGTTGCGCAGCGGCGGTTCGTCCGCGATGAGCTCTTGGGCCGCCTCGACCCTGAAGCGCGGCTTGCTCGAGCGTGCCTTTGCCCCGCGCGCGAGCCACGCGAGCTCGCGACGCAGGATGTTCTGCCGTTTTGCCTCGGCGACGGCCGCCTGACGTGCGCGCTCGACGCGCTGCTGGATATAGGCGGAGTAGCCGCCCTCGAACGGCGTGATGATGCGGTCGTGCACCTCCCACATGTTGAGGCACACCTCGTCGAGAAACCAGCGGTCGTGCGTCACGACCAGAAGCGCGCCCTCGCCGTCGCGCCACCGGTGCTTGAGGTGCTCGGCGAGCCAGTGGATGCCCTCGATGTCGAGGTGGTTGGTGGGCTCGTCCATCATGAGCACGTCCCAGCTGCCGATCAGCACGCGCGCGAGGTCGACGCGGCGGCGCTGCCCGCCTGACAGGCTGCCGACGGGTGCTTCGTGGTCGAGGTCGCCCACGAGCTCGTCCAGGATGCCGCGGATGCGCGCATCTCCCGCCCACTCGTATTCGGGGAGGTCCCCCACGATGGCGTGGATGACCGTGTCCGCGTCGTCCAGATGGTCGTTCTGTCCCAGCATGCCGACGGTGACCGAGCCCGTCTTGACTACACGGCCGGCATCGGGCTCGAGCTCGCCCGAGAGCACGGCGAGCAAAGAGGACTTGCCGTCGCCGTTGCGCCCAACGATGCCGATGCGGTCGCCCGCGTTCACGCCCAGGCTGAGCGCATCGAAGATACGCGCCGTCGGAAACTCGAGCTCGATGTTTTCGCATCCAAGAAGAAACGCCATGACCCACCCTCACGTACAGATTGCAATCGGCTGCTATTGTAGAAGACTTTCGCGCCGCCGCGCGCAAGTCTGCTCATCTGTACCCATCGAAGCGCCCTGAACGTGATATTCCATGTGAGCCACTGGCCCCAAGTACGCTAAGATGGGGCAAAACGTAGGAAGGTCACGCAATGGCAGATCCGCTGTTTAGCATGCAAGCGCCGCCCCTAGCGGTCGACAAGGGTTCCGACACCCCCATCTACCAGCAGATATACGAGTCGGTGCGCACGAGCATCGAGGCAGGCGTGCTCCGCCCCGGAGACAAGCTCCCCTCCATCAGGACGCTTTCGGCCGGCCTCAAGATCGCCCGCAACACCGTCGACAACGCCTACAAGCAGCTCATCGTCGAGGGCTACGTCGCCAGCCGGCAGGGCTCGGGCTTCATCGTGCAGGAAATCTCGCGTGACGCGCTCGCCGAGCTTCCCACCCCCAAGGCGCGGGTGCAGCTCCCCAAGCGCAGGGTGGAACCGGCGCG
>CACZQA010000244.1 GCA_902783175.1 uncultured Coriobacteriaceae bacterium | reverse complement strand
ATTGATGGTCATAGGTTCCTCCTCTTGTTTCACGCAGGTTGTTCCTGCGCTCTATGGCAAATGTTCAGACACGATTATGTCGGGCCGCGCTCGAATTGTTCCTCTGCATATCTTGTGGCTGGCCATAGATATTATGAAATGGTGGGGTACACGGCTCAAAAACTACGCAATAAAGCGTAGAAATGCAGACAAACCGCAGGTAGAGTGCGTGTTGCACTGGCTCGTCACATCCCATTGACTATATCGATGGCCAGACGTGAAATTCTCCCATCACCAAACCCCTTGAAGCCCAAATCGTTCTCCCGTAATCTGCTCACCCGTTGCGTCGCAGCAGCTCAACTGCATGACTCGGCATCGTGAGGGCTGTTACGCACATATCGGCAAAATCGAGTGCCCTGTGGGGCCCGACCGGCAAAGGAGGTAACGGTGCAACTGACGAGGAGCCTGGGCGGCATCGCCCGAATGCATGGGCGTAGGGCGGCCATGGCTGGGCACCGCCTCTGTGCCCGCGCTGCGCATGAGCGGCGCGATCCCAGCACTACCACGATGTATTCGAAGCAACCTATCCAGGGGAGAACCATGAAACTCAAGAAACCATCTAAGAAGCTCATCGTCGCTGCGGCGTGCAGCCTCGCCCTCGTCGGCGCTATTGGCCTGGTCGGGTGCGGCGGCAGCCAGCAGTCCGGCTCCAACGGGGCGAGCGGGGACAAGACGGTCACCGTCGCCGCCGTGCCCACGCCGCATGCAGAGATCCTCAACGACGTGGTCAAGCCCATCTTGGAGAAGGAGGGCTACACGCTCGAGGTCAAGGAGTTCAACGACTACGTGCAGCCCAACACCGTCACCGAGGAAGGCGACGTCGACGCCAACTACTTCCAGCACGAGCCCTACCTCGACAACTTCAACGTCGAGAACGGCACGCACCTGGTGAAGGTCACGGCCGTGCACTACGAGCCGTTCGGGCTGTACGCCGGCAAGACCAAGTCGCTTGCCGACCTTAAAGACGGCGCCATCGTGGCCGTTCCCAATGACACCACCAACGAGGCGCGTGCGCTGCTCCTGCTCGAGCAGGAGGGCCTGATCAAGCTCAAGGACGGCGTCGGCGTGACTGCCACCACCAAAGACATCGCGTCCAATCCCAAGAACCTCCAGTTCAAGGAGCTCGAGGCAGCGCAGGTCTCCCAGTCGCTGCAGGACGTCGACATCGCGGCCATCAACTCCAACTACGCGCTCCAGGCTGGCCTGAACGTCAACAAGGACGCGCTCGCAACCGAGGATGCCAACGGCACCGCGGCCCAGACCTACGCCAACCTGCTCGTCGTCAAAGACGGCAACCAGGATTCCGACAAGATCAAGGCGCTCGCCGCCGCTCTGAACTCCGACGAGGTGCGCGACTACATCAACAACACGTACGACGGAGCCGTCAAGCCAGTTTTCTAGACAGTCAGCACCATACAAGCTGCTGGGCAGTGCGGGGCGTGCAGCGCTCCGCACTGTTGCATGTAAGAAGGTAGAAATGATCGAAATCAAGAACTTGAAGAAGGTGTACAGCACGCGCGAGGGCGATGTCGTGGCACTCGACGACATCAACTTGTCCATCAAGAAGGGCGAGGTCTTCGGCATCCTGGGCGAATCCGGAGCGGGCAAGTCCACGCTCGTGCGCTGCATCAACCTGCTCGAGCGCCCCACCGAGGGTCAGGTCATCATCGACGGCGTCGACGTGACCAACTACACGGGACGCGACCTGCGCAAGCTGCGCACCAAGATCGACATGATCTTCCAGAACTTCAGCCTGTTCCAGCAGCGTACCGTTATGCAAAACGTCACGTTCCCGCTCGAACTGCAGGGTGTCGACCGCGCCGAGCGCATCGAGCGCGCCAAGAACCTCATCGAGCTCGTCGGGCTTTCGGGAAAGGAGTCCCGCTACCCAAGCGAGCTTTCCGGTGGCCAGCAGCAGCGCGTGGCCATCGCGCGTGCGCTCATCAACCGTCCGGAGGTCATGCTGTGCGACGAGGCGACCTCGGCACTCGACTCGCGCACGACCATCCAGATCCTCGGCCTGCTCAAAGACATCAACGAGCGCATGGGCGTCACGCTCGTCGTCATCACGCATGCGCTGTCCGTCGCAGAAGAGATCTGCGACCGCGTCGCGATGATCGACGGCGGTCGCATCGTCGAGCAGGGCACGACGCATGAGGTCTTCTCCAATCCGCAAAGCGACATCGCCAGAGAGCTGCTCGCGCACCACGAGGTCAGCTCCACGATTTCTGTCGGCGCGGGTAAAGAAGGCCTGCTCGATGCCGAGAAGGGGGAGGAGCAGTAATGGAGTACCT
>CACZQA010000243.1 GCA_902783175.1 uncultured Coriobacteriaceae bacterium | reverse complement strand
TTTGGCCGCCATGGCAGGACCTGGAACGTGCGCGCGTCGGGAAACGCGAGCATGTCGGACTCGGTGCTGCGGGCAAAGCCCTCGATGGAGCTGCCGTCAAAGCTCAGGCCTTCCGAAAACGCGGCGTCGAGCTCGCTCGGGGTGATGGCAAAGGACTTCATCTGCCCCATCACATCGGTGAACCACATGCGGATGAAGTGGATGTGACGCTCGTTGACCGTCTTGAGGACGTAATCGGTGTTCGCGGCGTTGGCGCCGCCGAAGAAACTATTCAGTGCATCGGGCATAGTTCGGCACTCTTCCTCCCAGCCGTCTGTTTGCATAGTTCGTATGATACCTACTCGTGCGAAAAACAGTAGCAGCACAATGTAAACAGCAGGTTTCGCGATTGGGCAAGCACAGACGTGGGCAGGGCCTTATACTACTTTGCGTCGGATAATCGAACCGAGACGCGCGCGTTCCCCGATGTGCGCCGCCGCCTAACGCGGGCACATCGCATCGCAGCAGGGGTTCGCGGTGTCGGGCGGTTCCAAAAGGAAAAGAGATGGACATGATTGCAAAGACGACCATCCAGCACATGATCGACGCGCTTGAAAAGGGGCAGACCCCCAAAGTCGACCCCGAGGAGATCCCCTGCTTCTCCAAGGCAGCGCTCGCGGAGAACCCCGTCGTCACCGAGCAGCACCTGGAAGAGATCTTGGACAGGCTCACCAAAGCGGACATCCCGACGCTCAAGCGTGCTCTCGTGAGCCTGGAGCACGACGACCAGGCGTGGCTTGGCTTCAAAGTGGTCACCGACCCGGCTGCTTGCACGAGCGACGACCCTGGCGACGAGGACACGCCCATCAGCTCCGACTGGGGTCCTTCCGAAGACGGGCAATCGTGCATCTTCTTTGCAAACGAGGGCAAGGACATCGTTTGCTCGCGCCCCTGGAACAAGCGCGACCGGTTCCAGATGCTCGACATCACGCGCGGCCCGAGCATGCACAAAGACCAGTTTGCCGGCGTGACCTGGGTGTCGACTCCGCTGTTTGCCACCCAGCGCGTCGTCATCTACGGGGCGGGAGATGTGAGCTCTGCGCTTGCCCGCTACGCGCGCGACTGCGGGTTCGACACGCTCGTCGTCGACGATGACGCGAGCTTCCTGTCCGAGGAGCGCTTCGCGACAAGCGAGCGCGTCTTGCTTTCGGAGGACTGGAGCGACCTGCCCGAGAAGGTCGAGCTCACCGCAAACGACTACTGCGTCTGCGTGAGCCGCGGGCACGTCCACGACGTGGCCACGGTCGCCTTCAGCGTGAAGTCGCCCGCTGCCTACGTCGGCATGATGGGGCATCCTGCCAAGAACAAAGACGTCTTCGACAAGCTCGTCGCCCACGGGGTCGACGAGGAGGCGCTCAAGGGCGTGCACGCCCCCATCGGCATCAAGATTGCCGACAAGACCCCGGCAGAAATCGCGATCAGCATCATCGCCGAGCTCATCGACGTCCGCGGCAAGGCACGCAAGCAGGCTGCCGCCAACGTCGCAGCGCTCGTGAGCGACCAGGCAGCCAGCACCCGATAGGCAAAGCGAGAGAAAGAAGACCATGGGCAAGCTCGATACGATAGAGACCATCGCCGCGAAGGTATCGGACACATCCATTGTGACGACGCCCAAGCGCTGCTCGTACATCCGCAACTGGAACTCGAAGTGCAAGCAGTGCCTGAACGTGTGCCAACACGAGGCGATCAGCCGCTCGATCGGGCACCTCAAGATCGACCC
Organism: uncultured Coriobacteriaceae bacterium; assembly: GCA_902783175.1. Taxonomy (GTDB): domain Bacteria; phylum Actinomycetota; class Coriobacteriia; order Coriobacteriales; family QAMH01; genus CACZQA01. Next base: position 1,724 of record CACZQA010000243.1, on the reverse strand, counting down.
GAACGCCTGCACCAACTGCGGGGCGTGCGTGGCGGCTTGCCCGACGAGCACCTTCAACACGACGGCGCCGAGCATGAACGAGCTCGTGCGGCAGGCGCGCATCTCGGCGCAGCGCAACGATGGCATCGCGGTGTTCTGCTGCACGCCCCATGCGGTGACGAAGCACATCAACACCGAAAACGCCGTCGTCCTCCCCTGCCTCAACTACCTCGACGAGTACCTGATCATCGGGCTGTTCGCCATGGGCATCCACACGGTGCGCATCCTTCACATCGACTGCACCGGGTGCAAGACCGATTGCTCGGAGCCCTATGTGGACACGATGCTGGAGAGTACGAGAAACCTCATGCGCCTGTGGAAGATCCCGGGGACGCTCGACGTGCTCGACTTCGTGCCAACGCAGCTCAAGCTGGAGGCGAGCGGGCACAAGGGCAGCTCGATCACATCTGACCGCAGGGGCGCCTTCAAACAGGCGGGCGGCTCGCTTCTCGGCATGATCATGGACGCCGTCGACGATACGGTGGGCAAGGTCACCGGCGAGCAAAAACCCAAGGAAGACCCGGACAAGCAGGTCATCGTGCGGATGGACGAGGTCTTTCCGCCCGACAGCTACCGCAGCGTGCGCTTGCTGCACATGCTCGACCACCTGGGCGAGCGCCCGTACGGCTCGACCATCGACACGCGCTTTTGGGCGACGGTCTCCATCGACCCGAACAAGTGCCGCTATTGCGGGGCCTGCTCGAACATGTGCGTGACGCGCGCGCTCAAGTACAGCACGGACGAGCAGGGGCTCGCGACGCTCACGTTCCAGCCGTCGCTGTGCATCGGGTGCGGACTATGCAAGGACTCGTGCCTCACGCGTTCGCTCGTCTACACCACGAAAGTGCTCGCCGACGACCTCGACGCCGACACGGTCAAGTATCTCTACAAGGACCACGAGCAGCCCAAGCGCCGCAACAGCTTCTTCAGCTAGTGTGGCAGTGCCACTCTTTTCGTGCAGCTCACGCGGGATGTGTGGCACTGCCACGTTTCTCGCGCAGGAAGCGTAGGGGATATGGCAAGGCCACGATTCCCGCGTGCGAGAACCGTGGCCAAACGCCAGCTGTCTATTCCCCCTACCCCAGATCCAGCGAGCTCACCTCGCGGACGTGGTCTTTCTCGGTATAGGAGACCGTTACCATCGTGCCACTCGTGACAAATGGCAGGTTCTCGTTCACCTTGACCGTCGCCGTGTAAATGCTCGAATCATCCTTGAGCTTGAAGTAGTACACCGTGTTTCCGTCCACGACGACGCTTTGGATCGCATCGACCGCGCCGGTAATCGTCGGGACGTCGGTCGCCTTCGCGATCTCCGATGCGTTCACGTCTACCTGGTCGTCCTTGGCGAGCGCGGTAATGTAGTTCTTCTGCGCCTCGCTAACCGTGCTGCCCGTTCCGACAATCTGGTACTGCTGCACGTCGATGAAGGCGTACATCTTGACAAGCCCCGCACTGTCCTTGAGCGACAGAAAGTACGTCGGCCTGTCGGCGATGTTCAGCAGCAACGGAGACGTCGCCTTGTACGACATCTGCTGCACCTGTCCCTCGGCAGACGACATCGCCGAAGATTCGGTCGCACCGGCGCAGGTGTAGTACTTGGTCTGTTTCGTACGAAGGTTGACGAGCGTGAAGCCGACGAGCGATTCGTCGCTGTTTGCCGAGGTCATGCCCGTGTACATGTACAC
>CACZQA010000242.1 GCA_902783175.1 uncultured Coriobacteriaceae bacterium | reverse complement strand
TGTGGTAGGGGTGCAGGGGCTCGAACCCTGACGCCTTGCGGCGGCGGATTTTAAGTCCGCTGCGTCTGCCAATTCCGCCACACCCCCGCTTGCGTGCGTGCGCATGCCTATTCTGACACGAAAAACACCGCATCGAGCAAGGAATAGTACCAGGTTTGCGGCGCCTTGATGCTCTCCAGATCCGGCTGCGCGGGCAGCTTTGAGCCCGAGCCGTTGTCTCCTGCGTTCGTCACGAGCGCGGACTGGTCGCCTTTCTCGACCCAGCCGTACTCGGCGCGCGCCTCGGCCTCGACGCCCTCGTCGGTGTTGAGCGAGTCGTTTTCGGCCGAGATGGCGTCGTTGTACGCCTGCACGGCGTCGACCTGCGCCTGCGTGCGCTGCTCGTCGCGGATCGTCTGGTAGTAGGTCCGCCCGACGGGGTACAGGATGACGATGGCGAGCAAGACGACGATGGCCACGATGGCGGCAACGCGCTTGGCGCCCGTGAGCATGAAGCGCCCGGCAAGCTCGCTTGCGCCCGATGCGACGTTTGAGGCCGCATTCGAGACGGCCGACGCGACGGCGCCCGCCGCCTGCTGGGATGCCTGCCTCGCGCGCCCTTGCTCCTGCTGCCCGCGCGGGCGGGAAGAGTTCGAGGAACGTGTGCGGGAGGTGCCATCCGGACGCGTGCGCCCTGCCGAGCGCTCGCTCCTGTCCGCATGCTGCCTGCTGTCCGCGCGAGACGCCCCCGAAATGCGCGTGGCGTCGTCGCCACGTCTGCTGTGCGAGCCGCTCGAAGACCGGGTGCGCGAAGAAGAGGTCGTGGGAGCAGCCCGGTGGGTGCGCCGTCCTGCGCTTGCATCGCGGCGCGCGGACTGGCCTTGGGCACGCTCACGGCGCTGGCTGGTAGTCGCCTTCGCAGCGCGGTCGACCCGTCGCCTGAGGGATCCACTTGAGTTTGGTTTTGCGGTATTCGGCATCCCGGTTATCGTCCTGGTACATACAAAGCTGCGCGGGAGGACGCACGACGGCACCCTCCCGCGCAGCTAGAGGTCATTATTTGCTGATGCTGTAGAACGCGTCGTTGCCCGCGTAGTCGGCGGAAGCGCCGAGCTCTTCCTCGATGCGGATGAGCTGGTTGTACTTCGCGATGCGGTCGGTGCGGCACGGGGCGCCCGTCTTGATCTGGCCGGAGTTGACGGCCACGGACAGGTCGGCGATGGTCGTGTCTTCCGACTCGCCGGAACGGTGGCTGACTATGCAGGTGTAGTTGTTCTTCTTGGCGAGCTCGATGGTGTCGAGCGTCTCGGTCAGGCTGCCGATCTGGTTGAGCTTGATGAGGATAGCGTTGGCGACACCGAGGTCGATGCCCTTCTGCAGGCGCTCGGCGTTGGTGACGAACAGGTCGTCACCCACGAGCTGGACGCGGTCGCCGATGCGCTCGGTGAGCATCTTCCAGCCGTCCCAGTCCTCTTCTGCCATGCCGTCTTCGATCGAGACGATCGGGTACTTGGCGACGAGCGCCTCCCAGTAGTCGACCATCTGCTCGCTCGTGAACGACTTGCCCTCGCCCTTGAGCTCGTACATGCCGGTCTCGGGATTGTAGAACTCGGTCGAGGCCGGGTCCATGGCGAAGCGGATCTGCTCGCCGGGGGTGTAGCCGGCCTTGAGGCAGGCCTCGGTAATCAACTCGAAGGGCTCGGCGTTGGTCTTGAGGTCGGGGGCAAAGCCACCCTCGTCGCCGACACCCGTGGAAAGGCCCTTCTCCTTGAGGACGTTCTTGAGCGTGTGGTAGATCTCGGCGCACCAGCGCAGGCCTTCCGCAAACGTGGACGCCCCGACGGGCATGATCATGAACTCCTGGAAGTCAACGCTGTTGTCGGCGTGCACGCCGCCGTTGAGGATGTTCATCATGGGGGTGGGAAGCAGGTGCGCGTTGGCACCGCCGATGTAGCTGTAGAGCGTGAGCTCGGTAGACTCCGCTGCCGCCTTGGCAACGGCCAGAGAAGCACCGAGGATGGCGTTGGCGCCGAGCTTGCCCTTGTTGGGCGTGCCGTCGAGCTCGATGAGCGTCTGGTCGATGGCGCGTTGGTCGGTGGCCTCCATGCCGATGAGCGCATCGGCAATCTCTTCGTTTACGTGGTCGACAGCGGTGAGCACGCCTTTGCCAAGGTAGCGAGCCGACTCGGGATCCCTCAACTCGACGGCCTCGAACTGTCCGGTTGAGGCGCCAGAAGGAACCGTTGCGCGGCCGAAGGAGCCATCGTCCAGCGCGACCTCGACCTCGACCGTGGGATTACCGCGAGAATCGAGAACTTCGCGACCGTACACATCGATGATGACGCTCATTGTTGATCCTTTCTCAGCTCTTCTTTAGCTTGGTCCCACAGACTTTCGAGTCGAGTGCGCGGGAGCGTGTCAATCCGCTGCTTATCGTCTTCGTAAGCATGCTGCTCCATAATAGCCCAGCGCCTGCGGAATTTTGTGCAGACCGTGCGAAGAGCCGCCTCGGCGTCGATGTGCTCCTTGCGCGCCACATTGACGAGCGTGAACAGCACGTCGCCGAACTCCTCGGCCGCGTGCGCGCTGCCGGGCTCGGCCTCGAGAAACTCGCCGATCTCCTCGTCGACCTTTGCCCAGACGTCCTCGACGCTGTCCCACTCGAACCCCGCGTTCACCGCCTTCTTGGAGATCTTCTGCGCCTGCTGCAAAGCGGGCAGGCTGCGGGGCACATCGTCAAGCAGCGGGCGCGGCGCATCGGGGTCGAGCCCCTGGGCGAGCGCCTCCTTGCGCGCGGCGTCCTGCTCGAGCTTGCGCTCGTGCGCCTTGATGTGCTCCCACATGTCGAGCACGCGCCCGAGGGTCGTTGCCTCCTCGACCTCGCGCGGCGAGAAGCCCGCTGGCGCAAGCGAGGTCTCCACGCCAAAGACGTGCGGGTGGCGGCGGACCATCTTGGACTGGATGTCGGCGATGACGTCGTCGATGGTGAACTCGCCGTTGTCGGCGGCTATCTGCGCCTGGAGGACCACCTGCAGCAGCACGTCGCCGAGCTCTTCGCGCATATGGCGCACATCGTCACGCTCGATGGCATCGACCGCCTCTGCCGCCTCCTCGATCATGTTGCTCGCGATGCTCGCATGCGTTTGCTCCCTGTCCCACGGGCAGCCGCCGGGAGCGCGCAGCGCGGCGATGGTCTCGCAGAAATCCACGAAGGCCTCCCCTGTAGCAGAGAAGGCCCCGTGTGCGTTGTTGGTGTCTGGCTGCATCGATCAGACTTTGAGGTAGCGGCGCATGGCGATGGCGGAGCCGAGCATGCCGATGGCGATGCCGGCGACGACCAGCACCACGTAGATGAGCCCGTAGGTGCTCGGGTCGACCGAGAGCGGCAGGAAGCTCACCGCGTGCTCGAGCGAGGGCATGAGCGTCGCGCGCATGATCGAGATCACGATGATGGCGAGTATCGCGCCCACGAGCGCCTGCAGCGCGCCCTCCATGAGGAACGGCCCTCGGATAAAGCCGTTGGTGGCGCCGACGAGTCGCATGATCGAAATCTCCCTGCGACGCGCCAGAATGGCCAGGCGGATCGTGTTGTTCAGGAACACGAGCGAGATGAACACGAGCAGAACGACCGCTACGACGCAGGCGTACCTGATCAGGTTCGTGACGGCGAACAGGCGCTCGACCGTGCCCTGCCCGTACTTGACGGAATCGGACGGATCCTCGGAGTTGTCGGCGATCGACGTGAACGTGTCGCTCGACAAAATCTTGTCGACGGTCTCGTGGACCTTCTTCGTGTCGACGAGCGTGATGACGTAGGTGCGCGGCAGCGGGTTGCCGTCGAGCTGGTTGACGATATCGGGGTTGTTGGTCGTCTGATTGGTGAAGTCCTGCAGGACCTGGTCTTTGTTCCTGAAATCGACCGACGCGATGTTGCCCTCGGTGTTGGTGAGGGTGCCCAGGTAGTCGTCGAGTGCCTGGATCTGCTCGTCGGTCGCGTTGTCCGAGATGTATAGGCGCACGTTGACCTCGTCTTCGAAGGACTGGGCCAGGTTGCCGATCATGACCGAGAACACGATCGTGACGCCGATCATGAGCAGGGACAGGAAAATCGTGATGATGCCGCCGATGGTGGTTCCGAGGTTACGGCGAGAGCTGATCAGCGACTCTTTGAAGAAGTAGAGAATCTTAGACATCGTAACCGTAGACTCCCTTCTTCTGGTCGCGGACGAGCACGCCGTTTTCCAAGGCGAGGACGCGTCGACGCATCTGGTCGACCATCTCGCGGTCGTGCGTGGCTACGAGGATCGTGGTGCCCGTGCGGTTGATGCGCTCGAGCAGGCGCATGATGCCGAGCGAGGTCTGCGGGTCGAGGTTGCCCGTGGGCTCGTCGCAGATGAGCAGCGGCGGGCGGTTGACGATGGAGCGCGCGATGGAGACGCGCTGCTGCTCGCCGCCGGAGAGCTGATCGGGCAGCTGGTCCATCTTCTCCTCGAGGCCGACGAGGCGCAGAACCTCGGGGACCTGGGTGTTGATGACATGACGCGACTTGCCGATGACCTCGAGCGCGAACGCGACGTTCTCGAACGCGGTCTTGCCGGGGAGCAGCTTGAAGTCCTGGAAGACGCAGCCGACGTTGCGGCGCAGGTACGGGATGCGCCAGTTCTTGATGGTGCGGAGGTTCTCGCCCGCGACGATGAGCTCGCCGCTCGTGGGAACGATTTCGCGGTTGAGCATACGGATGAAGGTCGACTTGCCAGAGCCGGAATGGCCGACCAGGAACAGGAACTCGCCCGCACGCACGTCGAGCGTGAGTCCGTTGAGGGCAGGACGGTCGGGTTGCGTCGGGTAGACCTTCGTGACGTTGCGCAGCGAGATGACCACCGGGCCGAGCTTCTGCTGCACGCCGTCTTGCTGGGCAAGGTCGGCGTACGAGCCGACGGCCTCGTTTGCCGGCGCCATGTCCGCGATGCTCGGGACGACCTGCATGCGCTGGGACGCGCCGGGGTTGCCCCCACGGCGCTGCTGCTGTTGCTGGACGGGACGCATGCGCTGGGATGCACCCGGATTGCCCCCACGGGCGTCCACACGGGGCAGCCGCGCATCCATCTGCTGCGGGTTTCGCTGGTTGGTTCTCGCGCGTTGCGCACCTTGCTGGGGACGGCGCTGGCCTGCTGCAGGCCGCTGACCTCCTCGAGGTGACGGGCCACCCGAAGAACTGTGGGTGCCGCGCGACGATTTGCCGAATTTTGGCACGTTTTACTCCGATCGTTTATTCGACTGAATCGTACGACATTCTAACGAACATGCTGTTTTAGCCCAAGTTTCGAGCCGAAGCAACACAAAGCGTCCACGCGAGACGACGCGCCCTGAGATGGGGCACGCCGTCCTTCGTTTTATTTCCTGGCAAGGACCGCCTTGACCTTCTCGACGATGCCCGCGGCATCGAGCTTGAACTCCGCGAGCAGCTCGTTGGGGTCGCCGCTCGTGCCGAAGCTGTCGCGCACGCCGACGCGCTCGAGCGGCACCGGGTAGTTCTCGCCGAGGATATCTGCGACGGCAGAGCCAAGGCCGCCTACCGTCGAATGCTCCTCGCAGGTGACGACGCAGCCGGTCTTCTTCACGCTGGCGAGCAGCGTCTCCTTGTCGAAGGGCTTGATGGAGAACGCGTCGACGACCTCGGCGCTGATGCCCTCGGCCGCAAGAAGCTCCTTTGCCTCGAGCGCCTGGGCCACCTCGACGCCCGCCGCGATGACGGTCACGTCGGTACCCTCGGACAATACGTAGGACTTGCCGAGCTCGAGCGTGGTCTGCGCGTCGTAGACCTCGGGGACCTTGGCCCTTCCCAGGCGGACGTAGAACGGGCCGGGGGTTGCCGCGGCGATGCGGATCGCCTGCTTTGCGGCCCAGTAATCTGCCGGGACGAGCACGTTCATGCCCGGAAGCCCGCGCATGAGGCTGATGTCCTCGAGCATCTGGTGGCTGCCGCCATCGGGCCCGACGGTGACGCCGGAATGGGTCGGCGCGACCTTGACGTCGAGGTTCGCGTAGCAGACGGTGTTGCGGATCTGGTCGTAGCAGCGCCCCGTGCCGAATGCGGCGAAGCTGCCGGTGAAGGCGACCTTGCCCGCAAGGGAGAGGCCGGCTGCCACGTCGATCATGTTCTGCTCGGCGATGCCGACGTTCACGAGGCGCTCGGGATACGCCTCGCCGAGCTTCTTCGTCGTGGTCGAGCCGGAGAGGTCTGCCTCGACGGCCATGACGTCCACGCCCTCTGCGGCCAGTTCGACGAGGGTCTCGCCATAGCCCGCGCGCGTTGCGATATCACTCATTGCCTATTCCTCTCCTTCGAGCTCTGCGAGTGCCTGGGCGACCTGCTCGGCATTGGGTGCCTTGCCATGCCATCCGGCCTGGTTTTCCATGAACGAGACGCCCTTGCCCTTGACCGTGTGGGCGACAATGCACACCGGGACGTCTTCGATGAGCGTGGCTGCCTTGAGCGCGGTCAGCACGGCGTCGACGTCGTTGCCGTTGACTTCGATGGTCTGCCAGCCAAACGCCTTGAACTTGGCGGCGATGTCCTGGAGACCGGCGACCGTCTTGACGTTGCCGTCGATCTGCAGCTCGTTGTTGTCGACGATGGCAACGAGGTTGTCGAGCTTGTCATGGGCGGCAAACATCGCTGCCTCCCACACCTGCCCCTCTTCGATCTCTCCGTCGCCCATGAGCGTGAACACCTTGTGCGGCTGGGCATCAGGCGCCGCGTTGAGCTTGAGCCCGAGAGCAAGGCCAGCAGAGATGGAAAGCCCCTGGCCCAGCGAGCCCGTGGAGACCTCGACGCCGGGAACCTTCTTGGAATCGGGGTGCCCCTGCAGGCGGCTGTGCAGCTTGCGCAGCGTGCCCAGCTCTTCTTCGGGGATATAGCCGATTTCGGCCAGCGCGGCGTACAGCACGGGCGCGGCATGACCCTTCGACAGGATGAAGCGGTCGCGCTCGGCGCTTTGCGGGTCGTGCTCGTCATAGTCCATGACGCCGCCGAAGTAGAGGCAGGCGACGATATCTGCCGCAGAGAGCGAACCGCCGGGATGGCCGCTTCCGGCCTCGCCGAGCATCTTGATGATGTTGGCGCGCATATGCCGTGCGGTTTCTTTTATTTCCAAACTGCTCTGGGTTATCACGCGGGTACCTTTCTCATGTCCTCACCATGGCAAGCATGGATACATCGGGGCTAGTGTAACGCCTCGTTACCTTGCGAGACGCGCCAACGGTGATATCCGATGACAAATTCGTCGATGTCGCCGTCGAGCACGGCATCGACGTTGCTCGTCTCGATGCCGCTGCGCAGGTCCTTCACCATCTGGTACGGGTACAAGACGTAGTTTCTGATCTGGTTGCCGAACGAGATCTCGTGCTTGGGGCCGCGCAGCTCGTCGAGCTCGTCTTGGCGCTTCTGCTTCTCGATCTCGTAGAGCTTGGAGCGCAGGATGCCCATGGCCGTTGCGCGGTTCTGGATCTGGGAGCGCTCGTTTTGGCAGGTGACGACGATGCCCGTCGGCAGGTGCGTGATGCGAACCGCGGAATCGGTCGTGTTGACTCCCTGGCCGCCGTGGCCGGTCGAGCGGTAGACGTCGACGCGGAGGTCGCCCTCGTCGATGTCGACCTCGATGTCGTCCGGGATGACGGGCAGCACCTCCACGCCGGCAAACGTCGTCTGGCGGCGCTTCTTCTCGTCGGTGGGGCTGATCCTGACCAGGCGGTGCACTCCCTGCTCGCTGCGCAGCATGCCGTAGGCGTTGTGGCCGCTCACCGTGAAGACGGCGCGGTCGATGCCAATGGCCTCGCCCGGCTGCAGGTCGTTGACCGTCACCTTCCAGCCCTTGCGCTCGCAGTAGCGTGTGTACATGCGGAAGAGCATGTCGGTCCAGTCCTGCGCCTCGAGGCCCCCCTGGCCGGGGTTGATGGAGACGATCGCGTCGCTCGAGTCGAGCTCGTCGTCGAACCACGAGGCGAGCTCGAGGGCGTCCGCGCGCTTGCCCAGCGCGGCGATGGCGGAGGCAACCTCGGCGTCGAGGTCGTCGTCGTCTTCCTCGAGCGCGAGCTCGTTTGCCACCTCGGCGTCTTCGAGGGATGAAAGCGCCGCATCGTACTCGGCTATCTCGTCGCGCAGCGCCGATGCCTTGCTCATGGTCGCCTGCGCCTTGTCCTGGTCGTCCCAGAAGCCGGGCGCCGCGGACTTCAGCTCGAGGTCGGCAAGCTCCGGCCGCTTGCGCTCGATGTGCAGGTACGCGCCCATCGTCTCGATGCGCTCGCGCAGCTTTGCCAGCTCCTGCTCGTGATTAACAGCCATCACTCACCCTCGGTATCGATCCTGCTCAAAGGGCAACCGACTAGCGGTTGGCACCATGGCACTTCTTGAACTTCTTGCCCGAGCCGCAGGGACACGGGTCGTTGCGCCCGACGTTGGCGTAGATGTCGTCTTTGTCCTTCACCACGGTCTGGGTCTTGCCCTGCGCGGGAGTGGGCACCTTGCCGACGCTGTTGGCGGCCTGGCCGGCGATGTCGCCCGTCGCAACCGAGCGCGTCGTGTCGGGAATGTCCTCGTCGGGGGCGGAGTAGGAAACGCTGCTCAGGGCGTTTTGGTCTTCGGACTCCTCGGGCTCGTCGACCTTGATGTTGACCTGCAGGCGCAAGATGGTGCGGATGAAGTCCTCGTAGATGCCGGAGACCAGCACGCCGAACGCGTTGAACGCCTCTTCCTTGTACTCGACCAGCGGGTCGCGCTGACCGATGGCGCGCAGGCCGATGCCGGCGCGCAGGTAGTCCATCTCGGACAGGTGCGCCATCCAGCGCGTGTCGATGACGCGCAGCATGACCTGGTTCTCGACCTTCTTGAAGAGGTCTTCGGGCACGAGCGCCTTCTTGGCGTCGTACACGCCCTGGAGGTCTTCGACCAGCACCTCGGTCATGCGCTGCGTCTCCTCCTGGTGGTCAAGCGTCGACAGGTCGCGCTCGACGCCCGTCAGCTCCTTGTACCAGGCGTTGAGGCCCGCCATGTCCCACTCGTCGTAGACGACGCGGGCCGGGCAGAACTCGTTGACGGCATCGGAGACCGTGTCCGCGATGAGCTCGGGCACCCGCTCGCCGTAGTCCTTGCCATCGAGGATGCTGTTGCGCTCCGCGTAGATGGTCTTGCGCTGCTGGTCCATGACGTCGTCGTACTCGAGGACGTGCTTACGGGCGCTGAAATGCATCGCCTCGACCTGACGTTGCGCGCTCTCGATGCCCTTCGTGACCATCTTGGCCTGGATGGGCATGTCGTCGTCGATGGAGGTGCGCTGCATGAGCGCGCCGATCTTGTCCATGCGGTCGCCGCCGAACAGGCGCATGAGGTCGTCTTCGAGCGACAGGTAGAACTGGGCAGAGCCCGGGTCTCCCTGACGGCCGGAACGGCCGCGCAGCTGGTTGTCGATACGGCGGGACTCGTGGCGCTCGGTGCCGATGACGGCCAGGCCGCCCGCATCGCGCACGATCTGGGCCTCGCGCGCGCAGGTCTCCTTGGCCTCGGCCCGCGCGGCGGCGCGCTGCTCGTCGGTGGCCTCCTCCGGGTCGATGCCCTTTTGCACGAGAATGTCGAGCGCGAGGTTGTCCGGGTTGCCGCCGAGCAGGATGTCGGTACCGCGGCCGGCCATGTTGGTGGCGATGGTGACGGCGCCGGCACGGCCGGCCTGCGCGACGATGTTGGCCTCCTGCTCGTGGAACTTGGCGTTGAGCACGTTGTGCTTGATGCCGCGCTTGGTGAGCAGGGCCGACAGACGCTCCGAGCTCTCGATGGAGACGGTGCCGACCAGGCAGGGCTGCTGGCGCGCATGGCGCTCGGCGACGTCGTCTGCGACGGCGTTGAACTTGGCCTCGACGGTACGGTAGACCAGGTCGGGCAGATCTTCGCGGATGACGGGCCTGTTGGGCGGAATGACCTCGACTTCCAGCTTGTAGATGTCGCGGAACTCGGCGTCCTCGGTCTTTGCGGTACCGGTCATGCCGGAGAGCTTGTCGTAGAGCCTGAAGTAGTTTTGGAGGGTGATGGTTGCCATGGTCTGGTTCTCGGCGCGGACCAAGACGCCTTCCTTGGCCTCGATGGCCTGGTGCAGGCCCTCGGAGTAGCGCCTGCCCTCCATGATGCGGCCCGTGAACTCGTCGACGATC
>CACZQA010000241.1 GCA_902783175.1 uncultured Coriobacteriaceae bacterium | reverse complement strand
GTGCGCGTCGGCGCCATCGACCGCGACGAGCTCGATGGTCTGCTCGCGGGACTGTCGTAGGGGCGTCGAGGCGTCGAAGCGTCCCCTTGCCGTTCGCGAAATGAATCGCTTGCGTTGGGGATGCCGGTGGTATAGTGCGCTTCGCACTGACGTGGGGACCGATTCAACTTTTCTGCGCTTTCGGCCCCGTCATGTGGTGGAGCTCTTCCGATTCTGCAATCGTCCGCGGCCTCCAACGGCCTCGGGCGCGGCCCGTTCCACCTGCACGCCATGCGCTGCTATTTCCTGATGCGGGACATTCTTCCGGCTCAGGCCGCTGCAGGCAGGTGCCTGCATGCGTTTTTTCTGCGTCGTGTTTCTGCTCGCGCGCTTTTCCACATGATGGTTCGAGATGCCTCGCCGTGCGGTGGTGCAGCTCGACGTATTTGCAAAGAGGAAGTCTTATGAAGAAACTCTCACCAAAGGCGCTTGCCACGCTCGTCGCGGCAGTTGCGCTTTCCGCCCTTGCCGTGTTCGCGTTTGCCGGGTGCGGCCAGAATTCCAACTCCGGCTCGTCTGCCTCCAACGCGGGCAGCTCGCAGTCTGCAGGCTCTGACAAGCAGGGCGATACCGTCGGCACGGTCACGACCGACATCGACATGAGCAGCTACGGGGCGGGCAAGTCCGTGCGCGTGTGGGTCCCGGTTGCGCAGGACTACGAGTATCAGAAGGTGACGGACGTCGCCTACGATGCGCCCGGTGCCAAGACGGCCGAAATCACCGAGGACTCCGCCGGCAACAAGGCGCTCTACCTCGAGTGGGACAAGGATGCCAAGCCCGAGGAGCGCAAGGCGACCCTGAGCTTCAAGGCAGACCGCGAGCTCGTCTCGCGCCCCGAGCTCGTGGAGAAAGACGGCGAGCTGCCCTCCGACGTCGCCGAGTACCTGAAGGGCTCGAGGCTCGTGCCCGTCAACGACCAGGTCAAAGACGCGGCGAACAAGATCGTCGAGGGCAAGACGAGCGATCTTGACAAGGCGCGCGCCATCTACGATTGGATCGTCCAGAACATGACCCGCGACGAGAGCGTCGAGGGCTGTGGCCAGGGCGACGTGTGCGCGCTGCTCACCACGCAGTCGGGAAAGTGCACCGACATCAACTCCGTGTTCGTCGGCCTGTGCCGTGCGGTCGACATCCCCGCGCGCGAGATGTTCGGCGTGCGCATGAACGCCGACGACATCACGGGCAACCAGCACTGCTGGGCCGAGTTCTACCTCAATGGCACGGGCTGGGTCTCCGCCGACCCCGCCGACGTCCTGAAGGCCGTGCTCAAGGGCGGCTGGACCAAGGACCAGCAAGAGACCAAGGACAAGGCGGAATACTACTGGGGAGGCCTCGACTCGCAGCGCGTGCAGCTTTCCGCCGGCCGTGACATCACCTTGAGCCCCGCGCAAAACGACGAGGCGCTCAACTACTTTGGCTACCCGTACGGCGAGGTGGACGGCTCCGCCCTCGACTTCTACGATCCGGAGAACTTCTCCTACCACATCTCCTTCACCGCGGAGTAACTGACACGAGGGGCCGTGGGTATCGTGTCATTTTGGAACGGAGGGACACCCCGGCCCCACCTCCGTTCCTCCCGTCCCCTCGTTGGGCCACGATGGGATTGTGACGTGCAAAGATAGACCGCGGACGATTCCGCAGTGCTATAGTGGTGCGACTGCAACGCGGACGGAAAGACGCTATGTGGGCCTACTATAACTATGCGATCACATCGTTGGTGCTCATGGGCATCGTCGCCGTGGTCTACTGCACGCGCTTCAGAGTGCGCACGCTGCTTAGCATCTGCTTCGTCTTCAACCTGGCTGTCAGCATGCTCTGCGCTGCCCTCGACATCGCAGCGGACTACACGAGCGCCCTGTACGGGAGCATTCCCGACTTCGTGCCGGTCCTCTTCGACCAGCTCTACTTTGCCGTGCTCATCTTGCAGCCGTATGCGTTTTTCCTGTACGCCTACACGCTTTCCGTCAAGCGCAAACGCCTCACGGGCAAGCTGCTGGCCGCCTTCACGGTGCCGCTTGTCCTCCTCGAGGCCCTCTGCGCGCTGACGCCTGCCGTGCATTGGCTCTACTCCATCGATGCAGGCGGCCTTCAAAACGGGCCTGCCTACATCCTCATGTTCGTCGAGGGCATTTTCTACATCTGCGCGGCGCTTATCGTCATGCACGTGCAGCGTGCGCATGTGCTGCGCAGGGAGCGCATCGGCGTCTACCTGTACTGCGTGGTGCTCACGGTTGGCTACGCGTTGGGCATCTTGCTCCCCAACGTGCTGGTCATCGACGGCTGCACGGCCATCGCCCTGCTTATCATGTACCTCTCGCTGCAGAATCCGGAGTTCTATCTCTTCAGCTCGAGCGGTATGTACAACCGACACGGGATGGGGGAGGTGCTCTCCGACGCACTCATGCGCGGCCGTCGTGTCTGCATCGTGGGCTTTTCCATCAACAACTTCGACGACATGCGCGAACTCTACGGCACGGCGCAGCTCGAGGCGTCGATCGAGCTGATATACGCCTACCTTGCCGAGGAGTTTCCGCAGCTGATCGCCTGCTATCTGGAATCGGGGCGCTTCGCGCTCATCTGCGCGAGCAAGACGCCGGTCACCGCGCAGGAATCCTCCGAGGTCGTCAAGCGCCTGCGCGAGCGCTTCTCAAAGCCGTGGATTTCGGAACATGCCGACACGTTCTTCAGCATCCAGACCGTGCAGATGCCGGAAATGCCGCAGCTTGCGAACGGGGAGGCGATTATCGCCGCGCTGACCTCGGTGATGATGCGCATGCAGCGCGAGGCGGGAACAGAAGACCTCGTGGTGACCGACGCGGTGCTCGAGGAGAACGAGCGCCGGCACAGCATCGAGGCAGAGCTCAAGGGCGCTTTGGACTCAAAGAGCCTGCAGGTGTACCTGCAGCCCATCTATTCTACGAAGCGCAAGCGCGTGACCAGGGCAGAGGCGCTTGCGCGCATCGTAACCGCCGATGGGACGGTCCTGCCGCCGGCCGAGTTCATCGGCATCGCCGAGAGCACCGGCACCGTCATCGAGCTCGGCGAGCAGGTGTTCGAGCGAACCTGTCAGATCGTGCGCGACTACGACCTGCCGGCGCGCGGTATCGAGAGCGTGAACGTGAACCTCTCGCCCATCCAGTGCCTGAGTCCGACGCTCCCTGCGCGCTTCGCGCAAATCGCCGCACGCTATGGCGTGCCGTTGAGCCTGTTCACGCTCGAGATCACCGAGGAATCGTTCGTCGACATCAACGTCTTGCGTACGCAGATGGAGCGCTTCATCGGGCTGGGCGCGCACTTCTCGCTGGACGACTACGGGACGGGGTACTCGAACCTGCACCGCATCGTCCAGCTGCCGTTTGCCAACATCAAGATCGACCGGCTGTTCATACTCGAATACGAGCAGAAGCGGGATAACCTGCTGCCCATGATCGTCCGCATGCTCAAGCAGCAGGGCTACAGCGTGACGGCGGAGGGCGTCGAAGATGCGCGGATGCTCGAGGTTCTCACGCGCCTCGGG
>CACZQA010000240.1 GCA_902783175.1 uncultured Coriobacteriaceae bacterium | reverse complement strand
GTTCGGGTTCGACCCGCCCGCCGCGCGGGAAGAGGCGTATGCCGCGGCGCTCGGCGAGCTGGCGCTAGAAGGCGGCAGCGCGGCTCCCGAGCAGGCGGGCGCTCCCCTGGCAGACGAGGTCGTCTTCTCCGATGAGCGGGTATGGGAGACCGTCGCCGAGGCCGCCCAACAGGGCATCAGAGCTTCGTTCGCGTTTGCCGTGGGAAGCGCTGCGAGCGCATGTCCCGATGTCGTGTGCACGCTCCATACAGATGGGCGCGCAGTCGCGGCGCATGCGGCCTGCGCGGACATTCACCAGGCAATACGCCGCGCATTTGCGCGTTCGCTCGGGGCGCTTTTGAAAACGAACGGCGCGTAGCCGCCGGTCTCAGGCAGCTGCGCGCCGAAAGGCTCTCGTGTGTTTGCGCCTAGTCCATCGGGGTGAGCTCGCCGGCGATGGGCTTGGGGATCCAGGCTGCGAGTTCCTTGCCGCGCAACCCCTGGGACAGCAGGAACACGATCTTCGCGTAGGCGGCCTCGAGCGTCATGTCCACGGCGCCGACCGCACCGGCACGCGCGATGGCGTCGCTCGCCTCGTAATGGCCGACCAAGACCACGGCCTGCTGGCACTGCGACGCGACGATGACGGGTACGTCTGCCGCGATGGCTTCCGAGATGGCCTCGGTGAGGCCTGGCTCGTCTGAAGGCACGTTGCCGACGCCGTACGCGCGCAGCAGCACCGCTTCGGGCAGCGGGGTCAGCATCGCCTTCACGCGTGTGGCGGTGATGCCGGGCACCATGTCGATGACGGCGACGTCGTGGCGCGTGTAGGGTGCGGGGTTCTCCCATCCGCAGCCCGTGCGGTCGATGGGAAACCATCGCCAGGGGGCGCCCGTGCGCGCCTCGGGTGCGGCGGCAGGCGAGCTGAACGCCTCGAATGCCCATGAGGAGTTCTTCGTCACGCGGTTCCCCAAGAACAGGTGGTGCCCGAAGAACAGTGTCACGCCGCGTGCTTGCCCGCTCACGGCGGCGTTGAGGGCGCCGGTCACGTTTGCGGTCGCGTCCGATTCGATCAGCCCGAGCGGCAGCTGCGAGCCGGTGAGGATGACGGGCTTGCCGAACTCGGTCAGCGCATAGCTCAGCGCTGCGCCCGTGTAGCTCATCGTGTCGGTGCCGTGCAAGACCACGAAGGCGTCGGCATCGTCGCGGTTTGCCCACAGGTCGTCGATGATGGCCTGCCAGTTCTCGGGCGTGGCGTTGGATGAGTCGATGAGCGGTGAGAGCTCGGTGAACGTGACCTGCTCGCGCGTGACCTGCGTGCCTTCGAGCACATGGTCGAGCCAGCCGCGCATGTCAGCGCCGGGCGCCAGGCCGTGCGGCGTCTCGATCATGTCAATGGTTCCGCCGGTGTAGGTGACGTGGATTCGCATAGGGGCTCCTGTTCTACTCTTCGCGGCTCTCGATGTGGGCGTCGACGAGCTCTGCATCTGCCAGCTCGCCTTCATGGTCAGTCGAGGTCTCCTGTTCGACGAGCGCCTCGTCGGTGTCCTCGTCCAAGATCTCGTCCATCAGGTTGCCCTCGATGCGGTTGCGCACGTAGAACCAGCCGGCGACCATGGCCACGACGACGATGGCGAACAGCGCCAGCGTCCAGCGGCCAGACGGGTCGGTCAGGTTGGAGAGCACGACGATCACGAAAAACGCGATGGCGAGGTAGTTGGTGAACGGCGCGCCGGGCATGCGGTAGTGCGGGCGCTCGGCCTGCCCGCGCTTAACCTTCTTCAAGAAGGCGAGGTGCGTGACGAGGATCATCGTCCACGTACCGGCGATGCCGATGCCCGCCAGGTTCATGATGATGTTGAACGCGTCTTCGGGGAGCACGGCGTTGAGCACGACGCCGAAGATGCCGAGCACCGAGGTGATGATGATGCCGCCGTAGGGCACGTGGTTCTTGTTCATACGCTGCGCGAACTTGGGGCCGGAGCCGGCGATCGCCATGGAGCGCAACGTGCGGCTTGTGGCGTAGAGGCCCGCGTTGAGCGAGCTTAGCGCGGCGGTGAGCACGACGATCTGGATGATCGTGTCGGCGTACGGCACGCCCAGCGAGGCGAAGAACGTGACAAACGGGGACTCGTTGGACGAGTACGCCGTATAGGGGAGCACGAGCGCCATCAGGATGACGGAGCCCACGTAGAAGACGAAGATGCGG
>CACZQA010000239.1 GCA_902783175.1 uncultured Coriobacteriaceae bacterium | reverse complement strand
GGAAGACATCTACACCGGCAACGGGGCATCCGAGCTCATCAACCTCGTCATGCAGGCGTTTCTGGACGACGGCGACGAGATCTTGATCCCCTCGCCCGACTACCCGCTGTGGACGGCGTGCGCCACGCTCGCCGGCGGACACGTAGTCCACTACGTCTGCGACGAGCAGCAGCACTGGTACCCCGACATCGACGACATCCGCAAGAAGATCACCCCGCGCACAAAGGGCATCGTCATCATCAACCCCAACAATCCGACGGGCGTGCTCTACCCCAAAGAGGTGCTGGAGCAGATCGTCGAGGTCGCGCGCGAAAACCAGCTCGTCATCTTCTCGGACGAGATCTACGACCGTCTCGTGATGGACGGGCAGGAGCACATCTCCATTGCCAGCCTGGCGCCCGACCTGTTCTGCATCACGTTCAACGGGCTTTCCAAGAGCCACATGATCGCCGGCTACCGCATTGGCTGGATGAGCCTTTCGGGCAACAAGCGCATCGCGCACGACGTGATCGAGGGCATCAACATGCTCTCGAACATGCGCCTGTGCTCGAACGTGCCCGCGCAGTCGATCGTGCAGACCTGCCTGGGCGGTATCCAGCGCTCGCAGGGCTACCTCGTGCCCGGCGGGCGCATCTTCGAGCAGCGCAAGTACGTCTACGAGCGGCTGTGCAATATGGAGGGCGTGAGCGCGGTGCGCCCCGATGCGGCGTTCTACATCTTCCCGCACCTGGACCCCAAGAAGTTCAACATCACCGACGACGACCAGTTTGCCCTCGACCTGCTCAAGGACAAGCACGTGCTCATCGTGGGCGGCAAGGGCTTCAACTGGACCACGCCGGGGTACTTCCGCATTGTCTATCTGCCGCGCCTGCACACCCTCGAAGAGGCGATGGACAGCCTCGAGGACTTCCTGAGCTACTACCACCAATAAATGGCACGAGGGGCCGTGGGTATCGTGTCAATTTGACGCGACACACGCGGCCACCACCAGGATAGCGTCGCTTTCCCGCCGCCATCGTGGGAATCTTGCTCGACGACTGGGTGCACGACCACTTCTACAACGGCATCGTCGTCGCCGCGATGCTCATCGTGTACGGCATCATCTTCATCGTCATGGAGCGCCGCAACCGTCGTCTCGAAGCCCAAGCTGCCATCGCAATGCACCGTGGCAAGCACACGCGCCCCGGCTCGGCGGAAGTGAGCATCTTCCGCACCGCGACTGTCGACGATATCGACATCCCGACCGCCCTGAAGATCGGCGCCTTCCAGTGCCTGGCCATCGTCCCCGGCACGAGCCGCAGCGACGCCACGATCATCGGCGGCATGCTTTCCGGCTGCTCGCGCGTGGCCGCCACCGAATTCACCTTCTTCCTCGCCATCCCCATCATGTTCGGCTGGGGAATCGTGAAGGTCGCCAAATTCCTCGTAGCCGGCCTCGTGATGTCGCAGACCGAGATCGCCGTCCTCGTGGCCGGCGTGCTGTGTTCCTTTGTCGTGTCGGTCATCTCGATCAAGTTCCTCATGGGGTATATCAAGAGAAACGACTTCACCGCCTTTGGCTGGTACCGCATCGTGGTGGGCATCATCGTGCTGAGCTACTTTGGCGCAAAGGGAATGGGGCTGTTCTAGAGCGCAGGGCCTAGATGCCAGAAATCCCTGGCAGTGCCAGAGCTGAGCGGCGTGCGGGGCGCTTTCGCCAGAAAATGCTGGCACTGCCAAGACTGAGCGGCATGCAGGCCCCGGGTGGCGGGAATCCCTGGCAGTGCCAAGACTGAGCGGCGTACACCCCGTTTCCCTTCCTAGCCATGTGAACCGTCCGTTGGCGTTCGACCGCCGACGCCACCCTATCGGCGTCGCGCGCCGTGTCTCATTTGCCGAGCTCAATGGCTAGGGCAACTGCCGTGCCCTGCGCGCTCTCGCCGGCAGAATAACCTGGAACAACAGCCATGCTCCCTCTGGTCTAGCAGCACGTTGCCAAAGATGCCCCACATGCCCAGCTCTCCCATGACGTCTTTTCCCACTCGCGCCAAGTCCAACGGCAGCGGTATCACCTTCACGTCTCCCATTGGAGAAAGCTCGGAGCCAGAAACGTCCAGGAGCGCACCAGACACGAGAAAAAGCACGGGCCTACCCGTTAAAGACACCACTGGCCGAGCTGTTGGCACGGCCGTATGCGAGTACACCAGGGCGTGGGACAGGTTCCGAAACCCGTTGCCGATCCTCTGCCGAAGGCCGCTGCAACAATATCTTCGAGACTCCCGGCGCTTCTCGTAATGCCGTGCGACGACGTGGAATCAACCCCTCGCACGCCTTGTCGAACATGCATCGGGGATAGTATCGAAAGCTCAAAGAAAGAAGCATCGGTGGGCTTAGCCGCTTAAACCAGCACATCTCCAGATCGAAGCTTGCCGATGCAATGCCAGATGGTTAATTTTCCTTAGCGCGTGTCCTAATCATATCGTACGCTGAGCGCGATGCCGCCTTGAGTTAGACGACGAGCAGCACGGTCGCCATGACGGCGATAGCCATTCCGAGCACGGCGACGCGCAGGTCAGAGTACTTGCCGGCGACAAGCGTAATGACCGGCGACGTACCAAAGTGTGAAGATGAGGGGTCCTCGCATGGAGGTTTCCATCGATCCGTTCGATTGCCTGAAAAAGGATGGTGGCCCCGCCCCATCAGGCATGCGGATGAGGATGCGGGTGGGAATGGGGATGCGGGTGGTCGTGGTCCTCGGGCTTGCCCATCGTCGTGACTACGAGCTTGCCGTTGAAGACGCCCTTGGCGCCCAGCAGCTCGTCGGCGATCTTGTGGATGGTCTTGCTCTGCCCCTTCATGAGGATGACCTCGAGGCAGTTCTGGTGATCGAGGTGCACGTGAACGGCGGAGACGATCTCGTCGATGTGCTCGTGCTGGATGCTGTCGAGCTTGTCGCGCAGGTCGTTTTGGTGGTGGTTGAACACCATGGTGAGCGTGCCGAAGACCATGCTCTCGGGGTCTTCGACCGTCTCGGCGACGATGGTCTCCCTAATCATGTCGCGAATGGCCTCGGAACGGTTCTTGGTCTTGCCGCGCCGCTCGGCGTACTCGTCGAGCGCCTGCATCAGGTCCTCGGGCATCGTCACGGAAAACCG
>CACZQA010000238.1 GCA_902783175.1 uncultured Coriobacteriaceae bacterium | reverse complement strand
CGAGATCGCGGCCGCCATCATCGAGGTGAAGCCGGATGCGGAGCTGAGCGAAGACGAGGTCAACGAGTTCTGCCTTGCGCTGCCGCGCTACAAGCGCCCGCGTAAGGTCATCTTCGCCGAGGTCCCGCGCAACGCGACGGGAAAGATCGAAAAGCCCAAGCTGCGCGAGAAGTACGGCGTGAAGAACCTCGTCGCAGAAGAAAGCGGACTCGAATAGGAAACCCTGCACGCGCGCAAGCGTCGTGCTCAAACAGAGATGAGGAAACGTGGCTACTGAACTTCTATCCGGAAACGAGGCGATCGCGCAAGGCGCCTGGGAGTGCGGCGTCGCGCTTGGCGTGGGCTATCCCGGCACGCCGTCGACCGAGACGCTCGAGAACCTGTCCAAGCACGGCGATGTGTACTGCGAGTGGTCTCCCAACGAGAAGGTCGCGCTCGAGGTGGGCATCGGCGCGGCGATGGGCGGCATTCGCGCGCTCGTCACCATGAAGCACGTCGGCGTGAACGTCGCGGCAGACCCGCTCATGTCCGCCTGCAACGCCGGGGTCAACGGCGGGCTCGTGCTGCTCGCGGCAGACGACCCGTCCATCTACTCGTCCCAAAACGAGCAGGACTCCCGCAACTACGCCGCGTTTGCCCGCGTGCCCATGCTCGAGCCGAGCGATTCTCAGGAGGCGCTCGACTTCGTCAAGCGCGCCTTCGAGATTTCTGAGGAGTTCGACGTTCCCGCGATGCTGCGCGAGACCGTGCGCATCGCGCATACCAAGACGCTCGTCCAGACGAGCGCCACGCGCGACGAGCTCGCGCCACGCCCCTTCGAGCCCGATGCGGCCAAGTACGTCATGATGCCCGCCAACGCCAAGAGGCGCCGTCTCGTCTCCGACCAGCGCGAGCGCGACCTCATCGCCTTCGCGGAGACCACCGACCTCAACCGCGTCGAGATGCGCGGCACCGAGATGGGCGTCATCTGCTCCGGTGCCGACTACCAGCATGTCCGCGAGGCGCTGCCCGAGGCAAGCGTCCTCAAGCTCGGCATGTCCTGGCCGCTGCCGCCCGAGAAGATCGCGGCGTTTTCCGCCTCGGTCGACAAGGTCTACGTCGTCGAGGAGGCCTGCCGCTACTTCGAGGAGCACATCCTCGCGATGGGCATCGACCTCGCGACGCCGCCATGCGGCCATCTGCCCTACGACGGCGAGATGACCCCCGCGCGCATCCGCGCCTCGTTTGGCATCGATCAGCCCGAGCACCTCGACGCGGCGCAGGACCTGCCGCCGCGCCCGCCCGCGCTGTGCCCGGGCTGCCCGCACCGCCTCGTCTTCACGGAGCTGCGCCGCATCAAGGCCATCGTCACGGGCGATATCGGCTGCTACACCCTCGGCGCGGTGGCGCCGCTCAACGCGGTGCACTCGACCATCGACATGGGCGCGTCGCTGTCCATGGCGCACGGCCTCGAGCTCGCCGGCGTCCCCGAGCGCAACAAGCGCCCTGTCGTCGGCGTCATCGGCGACAGCACCTTCGCCCATTCGGGCATCACGAGCCTGCTCGGCACCATCTACAACGCCGGCGCGGGCACGCTGTGCATCCTCGACAACCGCACGACGGCCATGACCGGCTGCCAGGGCAACCCCTGCAACGGCGTCACGCTCATGGAGCAGGCCAAAGGCGTCAACCCGCTCGATGTTCCCGCAGGCAAGCCGCTCGACATCGTCGAGCTGTGCAAGGCGCTCGGCGTCGAGGACGTCCGTCTCGTCGACCCGCAGGACCTCTCGGCCGTGCGCACGGCACTCAAGGAGACGACGAGCGCGCACGACACGCTCTCGGTCATCGTGTTCAAGTCGCCCTGCCGCCTCATCGACCGCAGCAAGGGTGTCGTCCCCACGATCACGGAGTGCCGCAAATGCGGCGTGTGCATCCAGATCGGATGCCCCGCGCTCGGCAAGGACGACGAGGGGCGCGCGGTCATCGACCGCAACCAGTGCATCGGCTGCAACCAGTGCGTCCAGTCCTGCCCGTTCGGCTGCATTTCCAAAGAGGGGGAGTAGATCATGGATACCAAGACGGTTCTTCTCGTCGGCGTCGGCGGTCAGGGCACCATTCTCGCCGGTGACATCCTGGCAAAGACGGCGGCTGCCGAGGGGCTCGATGTCAAGATCTCCGAAATCCACGGCATGTCGCAGCGCGGCGGCTCGGTGAGCACGGTCGTGCGCTTTGGCGATGCGGTCTCCAGCATGGTCGTCGACCCCGGAACGGCAGATGTCATCGTCTCGTTCGAACTGGTCGAGGCCCTGCGCGCCCAGCAGTTCCTCAAGCAGGGCGGCACGATGTTTGTGAACGACGAGGAGATCGTCCCCGTCACGGTCGCCATCGGCAACGCCACGATGCCCGAAGACCCGCGCGCGCAGCTCGTGGCGCTCGATTCCGTCCTCGTGCCGGCCGGCAAGATCGCCCGGCAGGCCAACAGCCCCAAATCCACGAACGTCGTGCTCATGGGCGCCCTTTCCACGGCGTTGCCCTTTGCCGAGGACACGTGGAAAGACGTCATCTCAAAGCGCGTCCCGCCCAAGACCGTCGATGCCAACCTCGCCGCCTTCGAGGCCGGCAGGAAGGCCGGTCGTGCGTAAGGCTCTCGTGCCCTTGGCTGCCGCCGTCCTCGTGGCGGCAGCCTTGTCGCTTACTGGGTGCTTCGGCATGCCCGCGCAAAAGCCGGTTGCGGCACGCGTGGGCAGCGACGCCGTCTACGAAAGCGACGTCACCGACTACATCGAGGGCTTCCGCTCCAACAACCCCTCATACGAGACCGATTCCGGCTGGGCGCAGTTCCTGAACGCGAACGGCATGACGGCCGAGAGCATGCGCGAGTACGTGCTCAAGGAGGTCTTCGTGCCCAAGCTCCTCATCAGGCAGCAGTGCGAGCAGCGCGACATCGTGCTTACGGACAACGAGCTCGACCAGGTCATCTCGCGCGAGCAGGCGTTCTACGAGCAGCGCTACGGCAAGAACTCGTGGGACAGCGTGCTCAGCTCGTACGGCTACACCGAGCAGACCTGGCGTCAAAACGAGGCGGACCGCCTGCTCGAACAGCAGCTCGAGGCCGCCGTGATCACCGACGCGACGCCGTCGGAGTCCGAAGTCCAACTCGAGGCCAACGAGCATGCCTCCGACTACAACGGCAAGCATTCCTTCTTCCGGAGCTACGCAAGCGAGCAGGAGGCCTCAGAGGCGCAGTCGAAGCTCGGCTCGCTTGGCGCCGAGCTTTCGCTCGAGCAGTTCAAGTCAGTTGCGGGGGATGCGCAAAACGCCGGGTGGAGCTCGCTCAAGACAGACCAGGACAATATGTCTAAAGAGTATGTCCAGGCGCTCAACGGGCTTACCGCCGGGCAGGTCTCTGCGCCCGTGCAGCAAGACGGGGCGTATCTGCTCGTCTTCTGCGACCAGGTTCTCGACATCCCCGAGAAGGGAGACTCCGTCGACTTCAAGGGCCTGCCCGCCGAAATCCAGGCGCAGCTCACGTCCGATGCGGAAAAGGCGAAGCGCACCTCGCTGTTCAACGACTGGATGAAAAACCTCATGTCCGAATCCGACATCGTCTACGAGCCCATGCCAGAAGGGCTTCCGTACGACGTCAACGTCACCATCTCCGACTAGGAGTCTCGAAAATGGGAAAGGGAAGGTTCGCCCCCAGCCCGAGCGGCAGGATGCACCTCGGCAATGTCTGCTCTGCCCTCGTCTCGTGGCTTTCGGCGCGCTCTGCTGACGACGCGTTCAGCCTGCGTCTCGAAGACCTCGACGATAGGTGCCAGAGCGCGGAGAACGCCCGTCTCATCGTCGATGACCTCGCCTGGCTCGGTCTCGACTGGGACGAGCAGCTGACGCAGACCGCTCGCATCTCCGCCTATCAATCCGCATTCGAGACACTGTGCGCGCGTGACCACGTGTACCCCTGCTTCTGCTCGCGGGCAGACCTGCATGCCGCCTCGGCACCGCACGCAAGCGACGGAACGCCGCTGTATGCGGGCACCTGCCGCAGCCTGACCCCGCAGCAAGTTGCGCAGAAATTGCGCGTCAGGCAACCGGCATATCGCATCGAGGTCCCCGACAAGACAATCGAGTTCACCGACGGCCATCTGGGGCCGGTTCGCCAGAACCTGGCAGAACAATGCGGCGACTTCGTCGTTCGCCGCAGCGACGGCGTATTCGCCTACCAGCTCGTGTGCGTGGTCGACGACGCCCTCACCGGCTGCACCCAAGTCGTGCGTGGGGACGATCTGCTGTCATCCACGCCGCGGCAGCTGTTCCTCTACGAGCAGCTCGGGTTCGAGCCCCCGCGATTCTTCCACCACCCGATGCTTCTGAGCCCCGAGGGCAGGCGCCTGTCAAAGCGCGACCGCGACCTCGATTTGGGGCAGCTGCGCATGCGCCATGCGACGCCCGAGAAACTCGTGGGCAGGCTTGCCTTCATGCTCGGCATCATCGAGCAGCCCGAGCCGTGCAGGCCAGACGAGCTGATAGGGGAGTTTGCCTGGGCAAAGTTGCCCTCGCATGATCTCGTGGTGGACGGATCGGAATTTCTTGCATAAATTCTTCTTGCACGACGCGAAGTAACTGCTATACTACGTTCTCGTTGCAAGACAACCCACGGGGATATAGCTCAGCTGGGAGAGCGCATGACTGGCAGTCATGAGGTCAGGGGTTCGAACCCCCTTATCTCCACCAAGAACATCACGGCTCGCTTTTAGGCGGGCCGTTTTCATTTCGGAGACGATATTCGCCGCACGCGCTGACAATCTTTTCGCTTCGTATCCACCCGCCAAATCGTTGTAGTACACTGCGCAAAAGGGAAATTTCGGATTAGAAATCGGGG
>CACZQA010000237.1 GCA_902783175.1 uncultured Coriobacteriaceae bacterium | reverse complement strand
CCCTGGCGAATCTCCACGTAGCGCTTCAGGCGCACGTCGTTCCAGAACATGCCCAGCAGGTGCTCGATATCGTCTTTGCCCATGGGCGCATCGCCGTAGGCCTGTGCCGCCGTCATCGTGCCCGTGGCGTGCTCGTCGGGGCGCGTGATGAAGATGGGCGGCTTGGACAGCAGGTAGTCCGCGTAGGCGCCGAAGCCGAAGCCCTCGTCGAACAGCCCCGGGATGACCCCGCAGCGGTCAGGGTCGACCTCGCGCCATATCTGCAGGCGCCGCAGCGGCTGGGTGTTGGGCGCCCCCTCGAAGACGGGGACGTTGTCGGTCAGAAACGAGAGGATGGGGCCGAGCAGCGTGGCGATGCGGACTTTGCGCACGGCATCTGCCTCGTCAGCGTAGTCGACCGAGACCTGCAGCGATGCCGAGCCGCGCATCATGCGCTCGCCGTGCATGCCGGGAATCGACGCGAAGTAGTCGTTCATGTACCTGTAGCGCGGCTTGGGGATGAGCGGGAGCTCAGCGGCCTTGAGCTTGGGCTGGTAGCCGAGCGGCACGAGCTGGTAGCCGTAGGGCTTCGTGATCTGGCGCAGGCGAAACGCGAAGTGCTCGTACTCGTCTTCGATGTCGGCGATGCTCGCCATCGGGGCGATGCTGATCTCGATCTGCGCGGCCGGCTCGATGGTGATGGAGGCAGATGCGCGCGAGCACCCCACGATGTCGCCCGCCTCGGTGCGCATGGCGTTGGGGTAGAACTCGGAGAGCTTCTCCAGGATATCGCGCACCCCCGGACGGTGCTTCTCGTCGTAGCCGATCGGGTCCCCGTCCTCGTCCACGAGGAACTGCTCGAGTTCCACGCCAAGGCTGCCCATCTCTCCGCCCTTGCAACCGCTCTCGAGGTAGTCGACGATCGCCTGGCGATTCTCTTGTTGTACGGTCATGGCACACTGTTCCTGTCCGAAAGCCTTCAGTTGGCTAGAGATTGTACGCTATTGGCATACAGAACAAGGGCCTTCGCTACCTGCTCGTAACGAAGGCCCCCGCGGTTGGATTGTATGAAGCGGCTTACAGGCGCGCGTACCTCTCGAGGCTGCGCGAGAGCGTGTCGACGAACTTCTTGGCCAGGCCGTCGAGCTCCTCGCCCTTCCTGGAAACGTAGCCGAGCTTGATGACGAAGTCGGTCTCGAGCGGGACCGTGGTGAGCAGCGTGCCGTCGCTGATGCCGACGAGGATACCGCTCGTGACGGTGTAGCCGTTGAGCGCGCAGATGAGCTCGGAAAGCGACGCGCGGTCGGTCGTCGCGATCTTGCGGGCGCGTTCGACGTTGGAGAGCGCCTCCTCGTAGAACGCGAGCGGGGCGTCGTCTTCCTGCTCGAAGTACACGTACGGGTAGTCCGCGAGGTCTTCGATGGCAAGGCTCTTCGCGTTTACCAGCGGATGGCTCGCCGCGGGAAGTGCCACCTTGGGGGCAGACTCCGTGAGGGCGTGGAACTCGAGGCCAGCCTCCGCGAGCGCGGCTTCGATCTTGGGCGCGGTCGGGGTGCCCTCGCAGATGACGCCGATCTCGCTTTCGCCGCTTTGAACGTCGGCGATGACGCCTTTGAGCGTGCGGTCGCGCAGCGCGTAGTCGTACTCATCTCCGCCGGCGGACAGGATGGTCTTCGCGAATGCCTGCACGCTGAACAGGTAGTGCTGACCAGAAACAGCAAACGTCTTCTTTGCCATGATATGAATCCTTCTTCCTTGCTACCTAGTTCTGACGACCTACTTATTGTCCTTCTCTTCGAACTGCTTTTCCACCGCGACGGCAGCCTGGGTGGAGGTGCGCACGACGATGAAGCGCTTTGCCTTGTGCTCGGAAGAGGCGCCGAGCTTGTCGGTATCGAAGACCAGGACCTTCGCCGGACGGACGCCGCAATGCGCCTTGAGGGCGCCCTCGACGCGCTTGGAAATCTCGTCGAAGGGCTCTTCGGAGTGCGCGGCGCGCTCGACGGAGACCTCGTACTTGGTCGTGTAGTTCTCGTCGTACACGCGAATCTTGTACTCGCCGGTCAGGCCCTTGTCCTTGCGGACGACGGCCTCGATGTCGGACGGGAAGACGTTGACAGCGCTGACGATGAACATCTCATCCTTGCGGCCGAGGATGTGGATACGGCTCGTGGTGCGACCGCAGTGACACGGCGTCTTGTCGACCCAGCCGATGTCGCCGGAGCGGAAGCGGATCATGGGACGCGCGTGCTTGAGCAGCGTGGTGTAGACGATTTCGCCCTTCTCGCCGTCGGGCAGCACCTCGCCGGTCACGGGGTCAACGGTCTCGACGAGAATCTGGTCTTCGATCAGGTGCAGGCCGTCTTTCTCCTCGCACATGCCCGCGCAGGCACCGTATATGTCGGACAGGCCGAAGAAGTCGTAGACCTCTGCGCCCCAGACCTCCTCGATGGCATGGCGCGTGGACTCGATGGAGCCGCCGGGCTCGCCGGAGATGATGATCGTGCGCAGGTTGGGGAAATCCTTCTTGGGGTCATAGCCCTGCTCGATTGCCTTTTGGCTGAGCAGCCAGGCGTACGAGGGCGAAGACCACATGTGGGTGGGCTGATAGTGCTTCATGGCCCACAGCAGGCGCGAGGACGGCACGGCGCCGACCCAGATGCCCAGTGCGCCGAGGTTCTGGGCGCCGATGACGCAGGGGCCGCCGACGTACAGCGCGAAGTTCATGCCGTGCAGGTAGCGGTCGTTCGGGCGCATGCCGACCTGCCAGAACAGACGGGACTCGGCATCCATGAAGTCGTCGAAGTCCTTCTGGTTGAACGGGCTCATCGTGGGAACGCCGGTCGAGCCGGAGGAGGTGGCCATGTAGACGACGTCGTCTTCGCGAACCGCGCACAGCTCGCCGAAGAAGGAGCCGACGCCTTGGCAGTCGCGCTCGGTCTGCTTGTTGATGAAGGGGAACTTCTGAAGGTCGGCGAGCGTCTCGCAATGGGGCTCGAGACCCGCCTCATCCCAGGTGCGCTTGTAGTACGGGCTGTTCTCGTAGGCGAAGGCGAGCTCTTCGTTCAGTCGCTCGAGCTGCAGCGCCTCGATGTCCTCGCGAGAAGCGCACTCGATTTCGGGATCGTAGTACTTCTGATCGTAGGGGATGTTCTTCTTGGCCATTACCTGGCTCCTAACCGCTTGTTTCCAACCGCTGTGTAACCAAAAAACAGCGCCCCGTCGGGCGCTGGATGTATTTCATCACTTTTCTCTGCCATTTAAAAGATTGGGAGCGATGCATTGTTTTCATGCGCACATATTGATTATTTAGATGGCTAATTCATTCGTTTTATTGAATTATTGCGTTATCTTGAACGCCATCGGGCAGATTGTCCGAGCATCTAGCCATTGGTAAAGTAGTTAGCAGGATCGTACATGACGCTTCAACAGCTGCGATATCTCATCGCGATCGCAGAGGCGGGCTCCATCAGCGCCGCCGCATACAACATCTACGCATCGCAGTCCAACCTCTCCATCGCCATGAAGGAGCTCGAGCACGAGTTCGACATCACCATCTTCACGCGCTCGAACCGCGGCGTGACGCTTACGAACGAGGGCACGGAGCTGCTCGCCTACGCGCGGCAGGTCGTCGAGCAGGCCGACATGCTGGAAAACAGGTTTGCCGGCAACGAGTCGGGCACCCGCAGACTCGCCATCTCCACCCAGCACTACGCCTTCTGCGTGCGCGCTTTTATCAACACCGTCGAGCGCTGCGAGGACGAGGACTACGACTTCGTGCTCCGCGAGGCGCCCACCAACGAGATCATCGAAGACGTGAGGGACTTCAGAAGCGATATCGGCATCCTGTACACCGACAAGAACAACGAGCGCGTGCTCGGGCAGGCGTTCAAAGACGCCAGCCTCAAGTTCCACCCGCTGTTCATCGCCCCGGTCCACGTTTTCGTGGGCGAGGGGCACCCGCTGGCGGACAGGGAGCTCATCGAGCCCGAAGATCTCGCAGAATACCCGCGCTATTCCTTCGAGCAGGGCACGATCAACTCGTTCTACTTCTCGGAAGAACCGCTGCGCCACATCCAGCACAAGCGCAACATCCGTTATTCGGACCGCGCGACGCTGACGAGCCTTCTCACCGACTTCGAGGGCTACACGCTTTCGACGGGCGTGCTCACGCCCGAGATGCAGTCGGGCATCGTCTCGATCCCGCTTCACACCGACGTCAAGATGACCGTCGGGTACCTGACGCACAAGGAGCGCACCGCAAGCGAGCTTCTGGGCGCCTACATCGAGCAGCTCGAGCTCGTCATCAAGAACAACGCGAGCAGCGTCACCTACGTGGGCGACTAGCGATTGGCAAAGAAGCCATGCACCACCGCCCGTCCCGGACCACACAAGGCATAATAAGCGGAGCCGCCGATTACGGTATCGGCGGCTCCGCTCGTTTCGCGCGGTATGCAGAGCAGCTTTCCTGCGGGGATTACGCTCCCACGAAGTAGGGAAGGATATTCGAGATGAGGATGAGGGCGACGAGGAGCGGGGCGATGTACTTG
>CACZQA010000236.1 GCA_902783175.1 uncultured Coriobacteriaceae bacterium | reverse complement strand
ATCTTGGCCGTTACCGTCGGCGGGAAGAACATCCACGAGGCAACGGAGCTTTCCGCCGCGGACGCGCTCGAGTTCTTCGGGTCGCTCGATTTCGGCGAGACGCAGGCCATCATCGGCAACCCCATCATCAAGGAGATCTGCACCCGCCTGCAGTTCATGGTGGACGTCGGGCTCGACTACCTGACGCTCGAGCGCCCGACGGCGACGCTTTCGGGCGGCGAGGCGCAGCGCATCAGGCTCGCGACGCAGATCGGCGCCGGGCTCATGGGCGTGCTGTACATCCTCGACGAGTCGTCCATCGGCCTGCACCAGCGCGACAACGAGCGCCTCATCGAGACGCTCCAGCACCTGCGCGACATCGGCAACACCGTCATCGTGGTCGAGCACGACGAGGAGACCATCCGCTGCGCCGACTACGTCGTGGACATCGGGCCGGGCGCGGGCGTCGCGGGCGGCGAGGTGGTCGCCGTCGGCAGCCCAGAAGACATCGCCGCCTGCGAGCGCTCCATCACGGGACAGTACCTGTGCGGCAAGCGCTCCGTGCCCATCCCGGCCGAGCGCCGCAAACCCAAGCGCGGCAAGATCACGCTTTCGGGCGCAAAGGAGAACAACCTCAAAAACGTCAAGGTCGACATAGAGATCGGCACGCTCACCGCGGTCACGGGCGTGAGTGGATCGGGCAAGAGCTCGCTTGTCACCGACACGCTCGCCCCCGCCATGGCAAACCAGATCATGCACGCGCACAAGCGCGTCGGCAAATACCGCAAGCTCACCGGCCTGGAGGCCATCGACAAGGTCATCAACATCGACCAGTCGCCCATCGGCCGCACGCCGCGCTCCAACCCCGCCACCTACATCGGCGTCTGGGACGACATTCGCAAGCTGTACGCGAGCCTCCCGGAAAGCCGCGCGAAGGGCTTTGGGCCCGGACGCTTCTCGTTCAACGTCGCCGGTGGACGCTGCGAGGCCTGCAAGGGTGACGGCCAGCTCAAGATCGAGATGCACTTCTTGCCCGACATCTACGTGCCGTGCGAGGTATGCCACGGTGACCGCTACAACCGCGAGACACTCCAGGTAACCTACCGGGGCAAGAACGTCTCCGAGGTCTTGAACATGACCGTCAGCGAGGCGGTGGGCTTCTTCGAGAACATCCCCAACATCAAACGCAAGCTGCAGACGCTCAACGACGTCGGGCTGGGGTACATCACCCTCGGACAACCCGCGACGACGCTTTCCGGCGGCGAGGCGCAGCGCGTCAAACTCGCAAGCGAGCTGCAGAAGCGCCAGACCGGCAAGACGTTCTACATCCTCGACGAGCCCACGACGGGCCTGCACTTCGAGGACGTGCGCCAGCTGCTCGAGGTACTGCAGCGCCTGGTGGACGCAGGCAACACCGTGCTCGTCATCGAGCACAACCTCGACGTGATCAAGGCGGCCGACCGCATCATCGACCTCGGCCCCGAAGGCGGCGAAAGGGGCGGCACCATCGTCGCCACCGGCACGCCGGAGCAGGTCGCGAAGGTGCCCGAGTCCTGGACGGGCCGTTTCTTGAAAGATTTGCTCGCGCGCTGAGTTCGGCACGTGACCCCCGCCCGCTTGGACGACGAGCTCGCCGCCCGGGCGGGCGGGATTTCATATTCCGCACCCTTTGTGGGATAATGCGGCGTATGTATACCCGCGATAACAGATTCGTGCGCATCCTGACGATTGCCCTGATCGCCTGCTTCGCCCTCGTCGTCGTCCAGCAGGTCGTCATCATGATCGTCGGTGGCCGCACTGCGCAAGCGCAAGGCGATCTGAGCTCCCTGCAGTCGCAGGTCGCAGACGCCCAGTCTCAGAACTCCCAGATGCAGCAGCAATACGACGAGAAGCTCATCGAGTGGCGCAACGCGCAGGGCCGCCTGTCCTTCCTGGGCGACGGCAGCGGCAAGGTCGCCTACCTCACCTTCGACGACGGCCCCTCCAAGACCCTCACGCAGAAAAACCTCGACATCTTGAAGGAAAAGGGCGCCGTCGCGACCTGGTTCTGCCTGGCAAACGACCAGACCTACACCTACCTCGACTTGAACCTGTGCAAGACGATCGAGGAGCAGGGCAACGCCGTCGGCATCCACGACTGGGACCAGAACGACTCGTACAGCTACTACAAGGGCTCGGTCGACGACTACTTCACGACTGACTTCGACAAGACGAAGGACAAGCTCGAGCAGGCCGTCGGGCACGAGATCAAGATCTGCCGCTTTGCCGGCGGAAGCCCCACCATCGGCTACTACAACAAGGCCAACAAGACAGCTCTGCCGCAAGAGGTCATCAAGCGCGGTTACCAGTACTTCGACTGGAACGTGCTCGCCGGGGACAGCGAGCCCTCGCAGTTCGTGAACGGGCACACGCCCACCGACCGCATCGTCAGCAACGTGCTGGGCGAGGCCAAGGGCTTTGCCGAGACGAACTCGCCCATCTGCGTCCTCATGCACGACAACCCGGGCAAGGAGACGACCACCGAGGCGCTTCCGCAGATCATCGACGGGCTGAAGGACCTCGGCTACACGTTTGCCACGCTCGACTACGACACCCCCGGCTTCTACCAGTTGGTGATCTCGTGATGGCAGACCGCAGGTACTCGCAAGGCGGATACTCCCGCAACTCAGGCGGTCAGAGACGCCCCGGCGCCCCGCGGCCATCGGACTTCGGCGCCGGAAGCGGACAGCAGCGCCGTCGCGGCAGCGCGCCGTCGTATTCCACCCGCAGCTGCTCGCCTGCACCGGGCAGGCAGCACCGTCCCGCGCAGAACGCGCGTCGGCAGCCCGCGCGCACGGGCGGAAACCCCTACAGCCGCGGCAGCTACCAGCGCAAGGTGGTGCGCGAGAACGGCGGCCGGGCGCCACGTGGCGGCAACGAGTCGTATCGCAGCAGGCAGCTGAGCGCCCATGCCCCCAAGGCGAGCAACTACCAGGGGCGCTCCCCCGTCCACGCGCACAGCGTCGCCGCCTCGCAGGAAGTCTCGCAGCGCGGACTGATTGCCCGCATCGTCGTCATCGTCGTCCTTCTGCTGGTACTCGTCTTGCGCTTCTCGGGATGCGCGGGCTCGGTCGGCACGCTCAACGACGTCAGCGCGCAGGTGGCAGACCAGCAGTCGCAGCTCGACGACCTGACCTCGTCCAACACCACGATGCAGACGCAGATGGACTCCATGCAGAGCACCATCGACACCTACACCCAGCGCCAGAACAACGGCTAGTAAGCGGCAAGGCGCGCTTGGCGCCGCCTGCCCTTGGCGCGGCCTGCCCTTGACGCGGCCTGCCCTTGACGACTACCGGTTGTCTTCGGCGACGCGGTACAGCGCGTTGAGCACCTCGAGTGCCACCTCGAGCGGCGACTCCCCCTTTGCAACCGGGACCGAGTACTTCTCTGACTTCGTGAAGTAGATCGCGCGCAGGCGCTCGAGCACGGCACGCGACTCCTTGTTGCCCATGGCGGCCGCCTTGAGCTGGTTGCGCACTGGCTTGATCACGACCTTGCCGCCGGTCTGCAGCACGCTTTCGGCACCGATCTCTGACGCGAGGGCCTTCAGGCGCGCACGCGTGCACATGTTGGCCGCGGGCTCGGGCAGGGCGCCATGGGCCGTGCGCATGTCGGTGACGATGCGCTCCGCATCCTCGACGGTTACCGCCGCCGCGAGACGGCGATAGTACATGACGCGCTCGTCTGCAGCGGGCATGTACTCTTCGGGAATGTAGAAGTCTACCGCGGCATCGACGCGGATGTCCTGGTGGGCGATCGTCTCCTCGCCACGCGTCTCCGAGACCGCCTCGGCGAGCATCGACGCGAATAGGTCAAAACCGACCGCGCTCATGTTGCCGCTCTGCTCGGCACCGAGCAGCGTGCCCGCGCCGCGAATCTCCAGGTCGCGCATGGCGACCTTCATGCCGCTGCCCAGATCCGTGAACTCGCCGATGGCCTGCAGGCGCTGGGTGGCTTCTTCGGTGAGCGGCTTGTTCGCGGGAAAGAGGAAGTACGCAAACGCCTGGTTGGACGAGCGCCCCACACGCCCCTTGAGCTGGTAGAGCTGTGCCAGGCCCAGACGCTGGGAATCTTCGATGATCAACGTGTTGGTGTGCGGGTTGTCCAGGCCGCTTTCGACGATGGTCGTCGCGACGAGCACGTCTATCTCGCCCGCCGAGAACTGCTCCATGACGGACTCGATTTCCTTCGGGCTCATCTGGCCGTGCGCGACCCCGATGCGCGCCTCGGGCGCCGCCTGCTGCACGCGCTCGACCGCATCGTCGATGGTGCGCACGCGGTTGGAGACGTAGTACACCTGGCCGCCACGTTCCATCTCGCGCCTGACCGCGCCGCTGACGATGTCTTCGTCCCACTCCCCCACATGCACCTTGACCGGGCGCCTGTTGGGAGGCGGCGTGGTGATGAGCGACATATCGCGCACGCCCGAAAGCGACATCTGGAGCGTGCGCGGGATGGGCGTGGCAGACAGCGTGAGGACATCGACCGACTCGCGCAGGTTCTTGAGCTGCTCTTTGTGCGAGACGCCGAAGCGCTGCTCCTCGTCGATGATGATGAGCCCGAGGTTTCTCGGGTTGACGTCGCGGCTCAGCAGGCGGTGCGTGCCGACGAGCACGTCCACCGTGCCCTGCGCAAAGCCCTCGAGAGCGCGCTTT
>CACZQA010000235.1 GCA_902783175.1 uncultured Coriobacteriaceae bacterium | reverse complement strand
TCATCACTTGGAGGCTGCGGGGTCTCTGCAGACGCAGCGGCATCCGCGCTCGTCTCGCCCGCCGCATTGTCCTTCACCTGAGAGTCATCGTCTTTCGCCTCTGCAGGCTGTGTCCCATCCTGCGCCCCTTCTTGAGACACTGCATCTGGTGCGATCTCTGCTCCGCCTTGAGTGGCGTCGCCCTTATCAGGGCGATCTTTCCTATGGGGGACAAGCTTGTCATCCATTACGACCTCCTCCAATCGTGTGGTTCACCCCATCCATCCCTATCGACAGGATGCAAGGCCCCTTCACCCTCCGCATAGCACGTCCGAAAGCAAGCACCCGCCAGCCGAAAGCTTCGTCGTTTGCTTCGAATAAAGAAGTAATACCTATAATACCGAACTCCTCTGACACGTTTTTCTGAAAATGGACTGCCAGGGATTATTGGTGCCCGGCGGGTCCCCGCCACTGGGGGCTGGCAGTGCCAGGGATTCCTGGCATCCGGAGCGTCCTCGCCACCCCGCGCCCCCTACTCTTCGTCGCGCTCTACGCTCTCGACGAGCTCGCCGTACCCCTTCAGCGCGGCAAAGGGCATGAACAGCCTGCCCCTGTCGGCCGCGGCGACGGCAACGCGCGGCCCATCCGCCTCGACACGCCGACGTATATCGGCAAGGACCGCCTCGCGGTGCTCCCGTTCGAGCTCGGGAAGGTCCGGCCACCTCTCGATGCCGGGGATATGCGGATCCGCTTGCTCGTCTCTACGCACGATGCCCCCCGACCTGCAGATTCCGCTCGCGGGCATTGGCCTCGCTTCTCAAGCTCGTGCCATGCAGCAGCGCGTTCTTGCCAAACCGCTCGCGCACGGCAGAAGCCGCCTGCGCCACCCTGCGCTCGGCCCCGTCGTCCTCGTCTTCTGCGCCGAACAGCGCAAGCTGCGCCTCCCCTTCCGGCACGAGCCCCGTGAGCGCGATGTTGACGCGGCGGATCTTCTCGCCCACGCCAATCCGCTCGTCGAAGAGCGCGAGCAGCTCGCGCACAAGTGCCTGACGAGACGAGGTCGGCTGGGGCAGCCTGTGGCTTGCCGCCGCCCCTCCTTCGCCCGAAAAGCCCACATAGAGCCCCACCCCGCTGCAGCACAGGCGCTTTTCGAGCAGCTCGAGGGCGCTTTCGGACACCATCTCGCGCAGCAGCGTACGCGCCTCCGCAGGCGTGTAGTCGCGCATGAGCACCTGCCCGTTGGAGAGCGAGTGCCCCCGCGGCACGTAGGCCTTGATATCGGCGATTGTGCACGGCTCGAGCCCCCATGCATGGTCGATCAAGTGCTCGGCATTCTTGCCGAACTCGCGGCGCAACATGCTGGGCGGAAGCGCACATACCCCCGCAAGGTCCCGCGCGCCCATGCGCTCGAGGCGCGCGGCGATGCCGTGGCCGATACCCCACACGTCGGTGATGGGGCGGTGGAACCACATTTCCCGACGGAAAGAATCTTCGTCCAGAAAACCGATGCCGTCCGGTGCGTGCTTGGCGAGTACGTCGAGCGCGAGCTTGGCCAGAAACAGGTTGGTCCCCACCCCTGCCGTGGCCGTGATGCCAATCTCTTCGCGGACGGCCGCCATCATCTTCGACGCCAGCGTGCGCGCGTCGGTGTGGTAGAGCGCGAGGTAGGGTGTCGCCTCGATGAAGCATTCGTCGATACTGTAGACGTGCAGGTCCGCCGGAGCGACGAAACGCAGGTAGATCGAGACCACCTGCGCGGAGACCTCCATGTAGCGGCGCATGCGCGGCATGGCAACAAGGTGCTCGATTCCCGCGGGGATATCGCGGATGCGGCAGCGGTTTTTCACGCCGAGCGCCTTCATGGCAGGCGTGATGGCCAGGCATATCGTGTTGGCGCTGCGCGTGGGATCGGCCACCACCAAATTGGTCAAGAACGGGTCGAGCCCGCGGTCGGCGCATTCCACACTCGCATAGAACGACTTCAGGTCGATGCACATGCACATGCGCGGCGTTTCCGATTCCCCTGTCACAGCCCCTCCTTATAATCGAACATATGTTCGATTATAGTAGACCGAATGAGCACGGCAAAGACGGCAGAGGGCAGTTTTTCCGCAAGACGAGGGGAGGCTCGCAAAGACATGGTTGAGTACCGGACCAGAGACGGCGAGCCGAGGCGCGTGCATCGCGAGTACGTGGACGTTGTCGCGCGCTTTTCCCGCGGTGGGCAGGTCGAACCCGTGGCCGTGCAGTGGCGTGACGGCAGGAGCTTCTTCGTCGACGAGATTCTGGGGCGCGAGCCCTTTGGCGGAACGGAGCGAGGCAAAAGTTCCGAGCGCTACCGCGTGCGCTTCGGAGGTCACGAGACCGATCTGTACTTGGAGCGCACCGCCGCCGTTCCCGCCCTGGGAGCCCCCGAAGCGCTGCGCTGGTGGGTATATGCGTACGACTGCGCGCAGAGCAAGGAAGGATGATGGTGGCGTCGGGCGGCTCCGCGCGGCTTCAGGCGGCGTCGGGTGGCTTCGTGCCACTCAGCGTTGGCACTGCCAGGGATTTCTGGCGTTT
>CACZQA010000234.1 GCA_902783175.1 uncultured Coriobacteriaceae bacterium | reverse complement strand
GGCGACAAGGTCTGGGCGCACACGCACGGCAAGGCCCTCATCCTCGTGCACCTGGGCACCGAGCCGCTCGAGCATGGCCTCAACATCTTGGGCGCGCACATCGACTCGCCGCGCCTCGACCTCAAGCAGAACCCGCTGTACGAGTCCACCGACCTGGCGTTTCTCGACACGCACTACTACGGCGGCATCAAGAAGTACCAGTGGGTCACGCTCCCGCTGGCCATTCACGGCGTCATCGCCAAGACCGACGGGACCGTCGTGCCCGTCACGGTGGGCGAAGATCCGTCCGACCCCGTGTTCGTCGTCACCGACCTACTCATTCACCTGGCGCATGAGCAGATGAAGAAGGACGCGAGCAAGGTCGTCGAAGGCGAGGCGCTCGACCTGCTCGTCGGCGGCAAGCCGCTCGTACTCGACGCGGATGCCTCCAAAGACGCCGACGGAGACGACGACAGGCCCGCATGGGAAAAGCTCGCCGAGAAAGAGCCCGTCAAGGCCAACGTCTTGAAGATTCTCGCCGAGAAATACGATGTCGCCGAAGAGGACTTCCTCTCCGCAGAGCTCGAGGTCGTGCCGGCGGGCCGTGCGCGCGAGCTCGGTTTTGACCGCTCCATGGTTCTCGGCTACGGCCACGACGACAGCGTCTGCGCCTGGCCGAGCCTCGAGGCACAGCTCGCCGTCAAAGACCCCAAGCGCACCGCCGTCACCATCCTCGTCGACAAGGAAGAGATCGGCTCGGTGGGCGCGACGGGCATGGCGTCCAACTTCTTCGAGAACACGATGCGCGAGGTCATGGAACTCGCGGGCGAAAGCGGCGAGATTGCCCTGCGCCGCGCGCTCAAGAATTCCCGCATGCTCTCCTCCGACGTCTCCGCGGGCGTTGACCAGAGTTACGCGAGCGTGTTCGAATCCAAGAACGCCGGCTACCTGCACGGTGGCCTCGTGTTCAACAAGTACACGGGCGCCCGCGGCAAGAGCGGCTCCAACGATGCGTCTGCCGAGTTCGTCGCGCTCG
The DNA here is from genome assembly GCA_902783175.1 of uncultured Coriobacteriaceae bacterium. Classification (GTDB taxonomy): domain Bacteria; phylum Actinomycetota; class Coriobacteriia; order Coriobacteriales; family QAMH01; genus CACZQA01. The sequence continues at coordinate 6,235 of CACZQA010000234.1, read as the reverse complement.
TGCGCCGCGTGATGGACGACGCCGGAGTCGTGTACCACACCTGCGAGCTGGGCAAGGTCGACATCGGAGGCGGCGGCACCATCGCCTACCTGCCCGCCAAGTACGACATGGACGTCATCGACTCCGGCGTGCCCGTGCTGTCGATGCACGCGCCGTGGGAGGTCATCAGCAAGGCCGACCTCTACGAGGCGCGCAAGGGCTACGAGGCGTTCCTGCTCAACGCGTAAAGGCGGGCGCGAAATAGCAGACGGCCTTCAGGCAGCTTCTAAGTGAATTTTGCGAAGCGCCCCTTTTCCCGAATCGCAACTGCGAGCCGGGAAGGGGCGCTTTGTCATGGACTGGGCTGTTCCGGACAAACCGAGTCATCAGCTCTATCGGCCCTCGCGCTTGCCCTTGATGCGCAGGTCGTCCATCTCGTCGATGAGCTGGTCGATATCCCTGTTCTCCCACGAGGGGTACCACTTCTGCGCAAACGCGACGTCGACCTGTCCGCGCGAGATCTTCGCGCACAGCTTCTCGACGCGCTTCGAGAAGGAGAGCTCGTTCACAACCGGCAGCCAGGCGAGGAACTCGTCGTCCCCGAGCCTGAACACGTCATCAGAGCGGAAGCACTTGAGCATGGCCTGCGCCAGCCACGCGATGGCGGCATCGCCTGCCTCGAACCCCCGTACGCGATTGATTGCCCGCAGGCCGTTGATGTCACAGCTCACGAGCCCGAGTGGCTCGGACCTGTCGAGATGCCGTGCCTGGGCATACAGAGAGGCCCTGTTCTGCGCGCCCGTTGCCGAGTCGCGCCGATTCCACCGGTCCTTGTCGTTGGCGTAGTTTCTCTTGCGCAGCAGCACACCGGCGAAGGCGAGGCTCTGCCGCATCAGCCCCACGTAATCTGCCTGCATGTCTTCCGACGCGTCGATGACCACGCCGTACCCCACGCGACGGCCCTCGACACACACGGGCACGGCCACGACGCGCTCGGCACCGCACAGGTCGAGCCCCTCGCCTGCCGAGGCCTTCGCAACCCCCTGTTCATTGAACGAGTCGCGCCAGGCGTCGCTGAAGGGCTTGACGTTGAAATTCGCAAAGCTGCCGGCCAGCGGCTCGACGCCGTGGGCAGACCACTCGTAGGTGCAGGTGACCCTGTTGCGGCCGATCATCTCGCACAAGATGACGCGACGTGCGCCCACCTGCGTCCCGAGCCGCTCGAGAACATCGGAAATCGCCCGGTCGACATCAGTCTCGGCAAGCGCAGCGCCAATCGTCTCGTCGAGAAGCCTCTCGCTATCCGAGAGCACTTCGACGAGCTTCTCCAGCTCGGCTTGGTCTGTGGAATCGGCCCGATAGCCCGTCAGCTCCGGCATGTGCGCCTCCGCTTTCCCGTCCATTCGCGTTTGCCCTATAGTACCCGACCCACTCGGGCAGCGCGCGCCCAATGCCCGTCTGCCACGCCTGCGATTCAACCTAACCGAGCCCTCATGCGAGCTGCCAATCCCCATGTCCAAAGCTCGTCGCCCGCTGCCGCGCGCGAATGCGTATAATTGCACTGCTGTAATATGGAGATTTTTGGGAGGTACCCGAAGTGAAATGCCCCACTTGCAATGCAGAGATTCCCGATAAGACCGATATCTGCCCTCATTGCAAATCTGTCCTGAAAGACGTCGACACCCTCAAGAAGGAGGCCGCCGAGCGTATGGCGGCAATCAAGCAGGAGGGCGTCGAGGCCGTCGCCGATATCGACAAGCGCGCCCACAGCTTCTCCCGCGCGTGCATCATCCTCGCTGTTGTCGTTGTCGTCGTCATGGCGGTCATCGCGTTCACGACTGGCTCCCCCACGAACTAAGCGTCACCACAACATACGCGCAACAATACAAGAGAGCCGGAAAAGGCACGTCCTTTCCGGCTCTCTTCGTTATCTCTGGTCAGTTCGAGCGGGTGCCGAACATGATTTTCCGGCAGCCGTGGCCCGCGCCAGCATGCGGCATCAGAAGCCACGCGTCGTCACGACGACGATCGCGACGATGATGACGACCACGAGTACGGCAAGGGCGATGAGTGCGCCTTTCGCCTTACCGGTCGACTTCTTGACCTCGGCACGCTGATCGGCGAGCTCATCGATGTCTGCCTGCATGCGCTGCTCCTGAGCCTCGCGACGCTCGATTTCGGCCTTGAGCGTCTCGACCCGTGCGGGGTCGTCATGCACCTGCTCGCAGTACGCGACTCGCTGCTGCGCCGCGGCGATGGTACCCCGGTTCTTCGTGATGGCGGCGCTCAGCTGCTTAACCTCGTCCTCGAGCTTGCCGACCTTCGTCTCGAGGGGCTTTTCCGCCTTGTCGAATGCGTCTTTTTGCTTCTTGTAGGCACGCTTGGCGGTGTCACGCTCGGATTTGAAGGCGTCTTTGGCCGCCGCCTTCTGCTGATCGGCGCGCTCGAGCACTTCCAGCATCTCGCTTTCGGAAGAAGTGCCCTGCGCCTGCTCGTGACGCGTCTTTGCCTGCTCGCTTGCGCGTTTGGCCTGGTCGTATGCCGATTCTGACGCCTTCACCTTGGCGTCGAGCTCGCGCTTGAGGTCTGCGAGCGCCGATTCGTCATGGCTGCGGGTGGTCGCCAGATCGCCTTTGGCCTGCGCCAGATCGGCATTCAGCCGGTCCATGTGCTCGGCCTGGACGTCGAGCTCGCGCTGCGTGCTTGCGATGAGATCACGCTGCTCGCCGACGACCTGGTCGTAGTTGGCGAGGATGTTCGCCTCGTCCTCGTACGTTGCCTTGTCCTTTGCCGTCTGCTCTCGATACGCCTTGAGGTCTGCCTTGCGCTTCCTCAGGTCGCGGCCCTGCGACATGCTCGTCTTGAGCGCTCCGAAGCTCTCGGCGTATTCGCCTACGTCGAGGTCTTTGGGCTGTTTCGAGTCCGTGCCCGAGGGGGCCTGCTCCTGTTGTGCCACGTCTGTTTCCTCTCGCCGTCATTTTGTTGATTGATCGTGTCGTTTGTTCCACGTGCGCCGCTTCAGTCTAGAGCACGAGTTTGAAGGTCCCGTGGGCAAGCCCCTAGCTTGCCAAACGCACCTCGAGCACATTGTCCCCGCGCACCTCGATGATGACGCCCAGACCGCTTTGGCTCGAAACCGCCTGGGCCACCTGGTCGATCGAAATCTGCTGCGGGGCGCCCTCGCCGCCCACCGAGTAGCACTTCGTGTCCTTCGTGAGAGTAAAGCTATAGGTCTTGCGCGCCTGCGGCGCCTTCACGTTGGCGAGCCCCTCGTAGCTGGCCGCATCCTCGAACGCGGCATCCGCCGTGAGCGTGTTGCCCGAGGCAGACAGGGAGTAGATGACCGCCTCGTCCGCCCGAGAGGGCGCATGGGCGGTGGCACGGTACCAGGTGACGGGCTTCGCGGCCTCCTCGGCAGCTTTCTTGGCGGCCTCTGCCGCCGCTGCCTGCTGCGCCGCCTGCGCTGCCGCCTTCTCGTCTGCCGCCTTCTTGGCAGCGACCGCCTCGTCGCGGTTCTTGACGAGCGCCTTCTTGTACGCGTCGGCCGTCGCCTTGTCGAAGCCGGAAGTGATGGCCATGTCGTAGGAGCTGTCGATCTGCGCGTCGGTGATATCGGCCGGAGACGCGTAGCTCAGCGAGATCGTGCCGTTGGGCACCTCGAACGTCGCCCCATCCTGGACCGCCTGCGGAATCTCGAACGAAAGCCCGCTCGAGGGAACCGTGTACAGGTTGCCGTCGTCGAGCAGCGGCGATGCCTTGACTGCGAGCGAATACGAGCCAGGCGCGAGTTCCACGCCGTTTCCGCCGGGGTCGATGAAGAAGTCTTGGTCGTAGGCAGAGCCACCCGACGTCGTGCCCGTCACCTCGACGGGAAGCGCAGAATCGCTCGAATCGTAGCCCGGCGCGTCGATGGAGAACCTGACGTTGACCACGGTGCTCGTAGGCGCAGGCACCAGGTTTCCGGAGACGAAGACGCCGAGGAGCACCGCCACGACGGCAATCGCCGCGATGACGATGCCGATGATGAGCGGCTTGCGCGCCTTGGGCTTGGCAGACGGCGGCTTGCCCGCACCATCCGAAGCGTCCGTCGTCTCGTCGTTCGCCGAAGAGACCGTCGGGATGGCGACGGTCGGCATGTAGTTGCCCTCCTTGGGGGCAAACGCCGCATCCCCCACCTCGTCTTCGTCCTCGCTTTCGAGGGACTGAGGGGCAGCATCCGCCTCATGCGCCGCGACGTCATCGGGCGCCGCATCGGCAGACGCCTCGGATGCCACGGGGCTGCTCACGAGCAGGGTGTCGTCGGAGTGGGTGATGAGGGTGTCGTCCAGACGGGCAGCGGACCCGGGGGCAGCATGGTAGATGATGTCGGTCTCGTCGGTGCTTGCAGGCGCGGTGCCTTCGGGATAGGCGATGACGGTCTCATCGGGGTCGAGATGCGCCGTCACGTCTGCTGAATCGCCGGCAACCGGGGCGCCGCACGATGCGCAGAACCGCTCCCCCTCGTTCACGCGCTTACCGCAGTTTTTGCAATACACCGCATCCTCCTTCAGCCTGGCGACCGTCGTGGCATCACATTGTAACGTCGCAAGATTACAATCAAATGCCGGCAACCGAATCGACAACAATGCGTATACACGAGAGGAGCATTCCCAAGATGGACTATGCAGAACTCAAGGAAGAGATGAAAAACGCGATGAAGGCAAAGGACAAAGACCGCCTTGCCATCATCCGCCAGGTCAAAGGCGACGTCGATGCCACCGTCAAGGACGAAGGGCGCGACGAGGTGACCGAGCAGGACGTGACCGCCTCGCTCAAGAGAACCTTGAAGCAGGCACGCGAGACCCACGAGGCATCCGTCAAGGCGGGCACCGACGAGGAGCGCACCCAGCGCCTCGCCGCCCAGATCGAGATCTTGGAGGGCATGCTTCCCGCGCAGCTCGAGGGCGAGCAACTCGAGGCTCTGGTCGCGCAGACCATCGAGCAGACCGGCGCGACTTCGTTGCGCGACATGGGCAAGGTCATGGGCGCGCTCACCGCGGCGACCGACGGCAATTTCGACAAAGGTGCCGCTGCGGCGTTCGCAAAGGCGAAGCTCGGCTAGGGAGCTATGCGGGCGGGCCAGCTGGCGGATGAGCCGCTGGCCCGCAGCTCATCCGCCGCTTCTTCGGAAGCGCTAGTACTCGTACAGGTAGACCGCCACGACGGAGTTGTTCTTGACCGCCCAGACCAGGCGCTGGTCGCTGTTGCCGCTGATCTTGGTGGTCATCCCGTTGTAGAAGGGATCTGATTCGACGGCGCTCTTCGTCCCCGAAGGCGAGATCTGGAAGTAGAAGCAGCTGCTCGCAAGCGGGAACTTGAGCGACGTCTCCTTCACATCGGTCGTATTGGTGTTGAGACGGGCGTCTTCCTGCGTCGGCGCCGTCATCGTCTTGCCCGCCACCGTGAAGTTGGCCCCGTCGCGCGAGACGGCGGTGATACCGTCCGTCCCCAGATTGCCCGCATACCAGGTCGCGCCCTCGATGGCCTTCGCCTCGGCATCGCTCGTCTGCTGCGCGGCCTTTTGCGTCGCCTGCGCCTGGCTTTGCTTGTTCTGCTCGACTTGCTTTTTGTTCACCGCGTCCTCGTGCGCCTTGAGCGCGGCCTCGCGGTACTCGTACGCTTTGCTCTGGTCGAAGCCCGATTTGACTGCTGCGTTGTAGGCGTTCGTGACCCAGCTCTCCTGGATGTCGAGGGGCGCCACCTCATACATCTGGATGGTGGTCTCGGAATCGTCCGTGAAGCCGTCGGAGAAGACACCCGGGGTCTTGGCCTCTTCAACCACCGAGAAGTTGAGCTCGGTGCCCGAGCCGTAGTAGATCTTTCCGTCGTTTGTGAGCGGCGACTCGCTGATCGTTGCCGTGTACGTGCCGATCAGGATTTCCGCGCCCGTGCCATCGGAGTTGACGTAGACCTCCGTGTCGACGGGTTTGCCATCAAGATCCGTACCAACAACGTGCAGCGGGATGGGCGTGTCGTCGGAGCCGTAGTTCTGCAGGTTGACGGTAAAGGTCACCGCCTGGGGACGGTGCGTGTCGTTGTACTGCACCTGCCGGTAAACGAAGTATCCCGTCGCAATGCCGACGATAAGAACGAGCACGATGACGACGGCGATGGCAATCGCGCGCGGCGCGCCAGACTGCGACTGTTCGATCATTGCGTTCGGGTCTCCTTACCTCGCTAACCTCGGGTAGTGCCTGCCCATCATACCGCTCGGGCT
>CACZQA010000233.1 GCA_902783175.1 uncultured Coriobacteriaceae bacterium | reverse complement strand
CATCCCACGTCCGCTGCGCGAGAACCGTGGCACTGCCACGCATCCGGCGTGTTTGGGGCCGGCGCCTTCGGGGCCCGCGCCTTCGGGGCGCACGCGGCGCTGGGGACAGACCGGGTGTTATGTGATTACTGTTGGTGTCCCTGCCGAGCGGGGAGAGTAGTGATAAACTAGCGAACCACTGCTTTTTGCAGCCTAACGAAACTTAAATGCAGTTGAAGTGAGGAGCGACCATGTCGCTGACAGACAGACTATTTGGCAATTTCGGTAGCGACATGGCTATCGACCTGGGTACGGCCAACACTCTGGTGTCGGTTCGCGGGCAGGGCATCGTCATAAACGAGCCTTCTGTTGTGGCAATCGAGCAGCAAGACCAGCGCGTTTTGGCTGTTGGCTCGCAGGCGAAGGACATGTTGGGCCGCACGCCCGGCAGCATCGTCGCCATGCGCCCCCTCAAAGACGGAGTCATCGCAGACTTCGACGTCACCGAGGCAATGCTTCGCTACTTCATCGACAAGGCGCAGGGCAAGCGCATGCCCTGGCATCCCAAGCCGCGCGTCGTCGTGTGCGTCCCGAGCGGCGTCACGAGCGTCGAGAAGCGCGCCGTGTTCGAGGCGACCATCACCGCCGGCGCACGCCAGGCCTTCCTCATCGAGGAGCCCATGGCGGCTGCCATCGGCGCCGGCCTGCCGGTGGACAGCCCGACGGGCTCCATGGTCGTCGACATCGGAGGCGGCACCACCGAGGTCGCCGTCATCTCGATGGGCGGCATCGTCAAGGCGACGTCGATCCGCATCGCGGGCGATTCGTTCGACTCCGCCATCGTCCAGTACGCGAAAAACCACTACAACATGGCCATCGGCGAGCGTACCGCCGAGGAAATCAAGATCACCATCGGCTCTGCCGCCCCGCTCGTCGAGGAAGTCGACGTCGAGGTCCGCGGCCGCGACCTGCTCTCCGGCCTGCCCCGCACCGTCCGCATCGAGAGCGAGGACGTGCGCGAGGCGCTTGAGGAGCCGGTCAGCAAGATGATCCAGGCAGTCAAGGACACCATGGACGAGACGCCTCCCGACTTGGCGTCTGACCTCATGGAATACGGCATCACCCTCACCGGCGGCGGCGGAATGCTGCGCGGTCTGGACGAGCGCCTGCGCGCAGAAATCGGCGTGCCGGTCCACGTCTCCGACACCGCGCTCATCAACGTCGTCCAGGGGTGTGCCGCCGTGCTCGAGGCGCCCGATTTTCTCTCGCAGCCATACATGCAACAGAGGTAACTGATACATGCCAGGGCTCTCGTTCAGCAACCAGAACCAGAGCAGACGCCCGGGTCTCTGGTGGATTCCGATCGTCTTGATCGTTCTGTCAATCGTCCTCATCACGCTGTGCGTGCGCGCAGACGGCGGTGGGGCGTTTGCCGCTGCCCGCAACGCGGTGCAGACGGTCTCCAAGCCCATCGAGCATCTGTGCTCGGGGCTCTCGACGCCGTTCAAGGGCGTCGCGAGCATTGGCACCGACGACGAGAAGGAGCAGCTGCAAAAAGAAAACGAGCAGCTGCGCACGCTCGTGAGCGAGCTCGAGGAGTACCGCCAGCAAAACCAGCGCCTGCTCACTCTCACGCAGCTCGCCGACACCTACGCGCTCACCACCGTCAGCGCCACAGTCGTGGACACCACCTCCGGGTGGGATCGCACCGCGACCATCAACAAGGGCAGCAACGACGGCATCGCCGTGGGCATGGGCGTCATGAGCTCGTGCGGCCTCTACGGCCAGGTCGAGTCTGTGACCAGCACTACCGCAACCGTGCGCCTCATCAACGACGCGCACAGCTCGGTTTCTGCCATGGTGCAGGGCTCGCGTGCGCGCGGCATCGTCAAGGGCGCCTACGACGGCACCATGACGATGGAGTACGTGCCCGTCGGCTCGACGGTTGCCGAGGGCGACATGGTCATCTCCTCGGGCGAGGGCGGCACCTACCCCCATGGCATCCTTGTCGGGACGGTCCGCAACGTCGAGGTCGACTCGTCCAAGCTCTACTACCGCATCTCGGTCGAGCCCATCTTCAACTTGCAATCGTGCGAGGAAGTGCTCGTGCTGACCGGCAACGAGGACAGCACCGCGACGGTCATCGACCAGACGCTCCTCGACCAGATCATCGCGAACTCCCGTACGTCCTCGTCCGACACGGCGAGCGCAGGCGCGGGCTCAAGCTCGAGCTCGAACGCCCAGAGCGCCGGCACCCCGTCGACGTCAGACACGACCGCCTCTGCGCAGGCCTCTTCCCAGGACGGCTCGAGCAGCGCGGCGACGGGCACCAGCACTGCCGCGGACACGAGCTCTTCGGGCAAGAGCGGCTCTGCCGGCAGCTCGAGCTCGACGGCCGGAGCCGCGGCATCGGGAGGCTCCAATGAGTAAACCGCTCGTCTACACCATCACCTTCGTGGTGTGCATCCTGTTTCAGGCAGGCATCTCGCCGGCAATCTCGGTGGCGGGCTGCGCGCCCGACTTCCTGCTCATCCCCGTCATGCTCGTCGCGATGCGCAGCGGCGCCGGCGCGGGCGGCATCGCGGGCTTTTTCTGCGGCCTGCTCTACGACCTCATGGGAGCGAACGTCATCGGCGGCATGGCGCTTTCCATGACGATCATGGCGATGATCGTCGGCCTGCTCGCCTCCAACCTCAACTCCACCTCCATCGCCACCGTCGTGGTGTTCGCTGTGGTGGCCTCGCTGTTCGTCGAGCTGGTCTACGGCATCATCGTCATGCTCACGGCCATCGACGCGGGCGGCGCGGCAGCCGTCCTCGTGTTCCACTCGATTCCAACGGCGCTGTATTCCGCCGTGTTCGCGATTATCGGACTTCTGACCATCGGCCTCGTCCTCGCCGACGACGCTCCGTCCATGCCCGCCCAGCTCGGCGGCGGCATGAACAGGAACAAGATGCCCCGCATGAAGTCCAGGCTCAAGTAAGGGAGGCGCTGGCTACCCATGGTTGCAGCCCTCAGCGCAGCGGCAATCGTCCTGCTCTTCATAGCGGCGATTGTCCTCATAGTCCTCATCGCCAGGTCGGGACGCAAGAACAAGTCGCGCGTGTCGTTTGGCGGCAAGCGGGCAAAGAGCATGCCCGTCGGCACCGAAAGCTCGAGCTCCGGCGACGGCGAGGTCACGATGCGCCGCCGCTTCTTCATCTTCTTCGGACTGATCGGCGCGGCGGTGGCAACGCTCGTCGCCAAGCTCTGGTCGATGCAGGTCATGTCCGGCGAAGAGTACACCCAGCGGGCCGAGTCCAACCGCATCACCGAGTACACCACCGTGGCGCCCCGCGGGCGCATCTTCGACCGCAACGGCGTCGAGCTGGTTGGCAACCGCTCCTCGTTTGTCGTGCTCGCCAATGCCGAGGTGCAGAACAACCCCGCGGTCATCAACAGGCTCTCGACGGTGCTGGGCATCCCGCGCGAGACGATCAAGCAGTCGGCGGCATCGCAAAGCGGCGGCGCCCAGGCAGACCGCGTGCTCGCCATCGACATCGACAGCCGCGCCGTGGCCTACATCACCGAGCACCACGAGGCCTTCCCGGGCATCTCGATCGAGGGCCGCACGGTGCGCACCTACCCCAACGGCAAGCTCGCGTCGCACGTCCTGGGCTACACGGGAACGATCTCAGAAGCCGAGCTGAAAAAGCAGTCCGCCGGCGTCAGCTACGAGTCGGGCGACATCGTGGGCAAAGACGGCGCCGAGCAGGCCTTCGAGGCCTACCTCAAGGGCGACCGCGGCGTCAAGCGCGTCGAGATCAACGCTTCGGGCGAGGTCGTGAACAGCGTCGACTCCATCGACCCCGCGCAGGGCAACGACGTTCGCCTCACGCTCGACGTCAATGTGCAAAAGGTCGCCGAGGAGGCGCTGCAGCAGGCGTTCGTCGACGCGCACAACGCGAAGTACGACAACGCAGCAGCGGGCGCGATCGTGTGCATGAACGCGAAGACGGGCGAGGTCATCGCCATGGCGTCCGCGCCCGATTACGACCCGACGGAATTTATCGGCGGCATCTCGAGCGACACGTGGAGCGAGCTCACCGGCGACAAGTCGGGCTACCCGCTCTCCAACCGCTGCATCGCGGGCCTGTACCCGGCGGCATCCACGTTCAAGGGCTTCACAGGGCTTGCGGGCCTGCAGTACGGCTATGCGAGCGAGCAGTCCGTCTGGGACTGCAAGGGCACGTGGACCGGCTTTGGCGAGCAGTGGCCGCAGAAGTGCTGGAACACGAGCGGACATGGCCAGATCGGGTTTCACATGGGCATCGTCGAATCGTGCGACGTCGTGTTCTACGAGATCGCGAAGCGCTTCTACCAAGAGACTGCCGATAGCGACGCCGTGCTCCAGAAGTACCTCAAAAGCTGGGGGTTCGGCCAGAAGACCGGTATCGAGATATCCGGCGAGGCGGAAGGCCGAGTGCCGACGCCCGATTGGAAGAAGGCCTACAACAAAGACGCCCCGGAAAGCCAGGCGTGGCTTCCCGGCGACCTCTCCAACCTCATCATCGGCCAGGGCGACCTGCTGGTCACGCCGCTGCAGGTCTGCTGCGGGTACGCGGGTCTGGCCACGGGGCGCGTGCCCAAGCCGGTGCTGTTGAGCTCCGTCATGGCAAGCGACGGGGAGACCGTCGTCGTCGACGGCGCGAGCTTCCAGGGCTCCACCATCCACCCCGATTTCGAGGAGAAGAACCTCGAGATCATGCGCAGCGGCTTTCGCGACGTCGTCGCAGAGGGCTCGGTCAAAAACGTCTTTGCCGGGATGGGCGTCAACATCTCGGGCAAGACCGGCACGGGCGAGGTCGCGGGCCACGACAACTACGGCTGGTTCGTCGGCTACGGCCCGTCCGAGGACCCGCAGTACGTGTGCGCGTGCTGCATCGAGGAAGGCGGCTCGGGCGCCACATGCGCCGCACCCGCCGTGCGCTCGGTGCTCGCCGCGGCACTCGGCCAGGACACGAGCCACGTTGCCGGCACGGCAACCGAGGAGCGCTGATACCCCATGCCGAAAAAGACATTTGGCCGCACGCCCAAAGTGCACGCGCGCTCCGCTTCGCCTGCGGTGGCAAACGCGCGTCAGAGCACATCCCCCGTCAACATCCCGCTGTTTGCCATCGTGGCGGCGCTCGTTGCAGTCGGCCTCGTGACCGTCTACTCCGTCACGCTCACGAATGCCGAGTACAACTTCTGGCGTCAGGTCATCGGCATCGGCATCGGCATCGTCTTGATGGTGCTGTTCTGGCTGTTCGACTACCGCCGGTTTGGGAGCTGGTTCGTCCCGCTTTTGGTCATCGACTGCCTGCTCATCATGCTGCCGATGATTCCGGGCCTCGGCATCGAGGTCAACGGCGCGACCTCGTGGATCAAGATCGGCCCGCTCACAGCCCAGCCGTCCGAATGGGCAAAGCCCGTGACCATCCTCATGATGGCGGCAGGCTGCGCGCGCTTCGACGGCGAGATCACCAAGGGCACCGATTATCTCAAGCTCGTCGGCTGTCTGCTGCTGCCGTGCGTGCTGCTCATCCGCGAGGACCTGGGCTCAACGCTCGTCTTGCTGGTCATCGGCTTTTTCATCCTGTTCGTGGGCGGCGCCTCGCGCAGGTGGATTATCGTCACGCTGCTCACGCTCGTCGTGATCGTCGCGGGCGGCCTCGGGCTCAACAGCGCGCTCAACACCTGGTCCGGTGGCGACATCCAGATCCTGAAGCCCTACCAGATGAGCCGCCTGCTCGTCTTCATCGATCAGGACAACCCCGATTACGCCGATGATGCCTACAACCTCAACCAGGCCAAGATCGCCGTCGGCTCCGGCGAGATTACGGGCAAGGGCTTTGGCAACGCGACGCAGTCGTCGGGCGGCTTTCTGCCCGAGGCGGCGACGGACTTCATCTTCTGCGTCTACGCGGAGCAGTTCGGCTTTTTGGGCGCGCTCGTGCTGCTCGCGCTGTACCTCGCCCTCATGGCGGTCGCGCTCACGATTGGTCTGCGCGCGTCTGATAAACTCGGCTCATGCATCGTCGCCGGCGTCATGGGCATGTGGCTGTTCCAGATACTCGAGAACATCGGCATGGACCTGGGGCTCATGCCCATCACGGGCATCCCTCTGCCCTTCATGAGCTATGGCTCGTCGTTCATGCTGACGAACTTCATCTGCATCGGGCTGCTGTGCTCCATCTGGTCGCGGCGCCTGGATGTGTCGAACCGCACGAGAAAGGTGGCGTCACGCTAATGTCAAAAATGCCCATCGATGTGAAGCAGCTTCTCGATTCCGTGGCCAACATCGGGCAGGAACGTGACCTGCCCGTCTACGTTGACCTCGTGTTCGACCCGACTGCAAGCGACACGCTCATCGACTACATCATCGACGCGTTTGTCGGGCAGGGCTCGACCGCGATCGTCGAAAGCGTCGTGCTGGGGACCTCTGTGCCCAGGCTGCCGCTGCCCGCCGACCTGTGCGTGATCGTGGGCGGCGACTCGCTGCTCCTCGGCGACGTCGCGGCTGCGGCGCGCGCCAAGGGCATCCCCTCCGTGGTAGCCATCGCGCGCGGCGAGACCTTCTTTGCCGATAACCCCGAGGCGGCGCAGCGTCTGGCGGACGAGACCCTGAAGGCCAATACCGTCCCGACGCCCGCGGCGACGGCCAGCGCTCCTGCGGTGGGCAAGGGCATTCCCATGGACGACATCGTCGACATCGACGTCAAGCCCGGCACGAGGCGCCCGCTCGAAGAGCTGGGTTCCTGGATCGTCTCCAACGCCCCGGCCAAGCGCATTGCCATGGCTGCCAACTTCGCGTTCCTGCGCCATCCGCTCGCCGTGGAGCTGACGCAGCACAATGCCATCGAGAACGGCGCCATCGGGCTCGTCTTCTTCATGCCGGGTGCCGATATGCCGCTCATCACGCTCAACCAGGCCCGCATGGTCCTGCAGATTGCCGCGGTGTACGGAAACGACCTGTCCACCGACCGCATCAAGGAGGTCGCGGCGGTTGTGGCCGGCGGCTTTGGCTGCCGTGCCCTCGCGCGCAAGCTCGTGAGCCTCGTGCCCGTTATGGGCTGGGCGATCAAGCCCGCCGTCGCCGCATCGGGCACAGTCGCGATGGGCTATTCCGCCATCGGGTACTACGAGGGCAACGTCGCGCTCGCCTCGCCCAAAGAGGCCCTCGACGGTCTGTTCGACGTGCTCGCCGACCTTGCAGACAACGGCACGACCGCCGTGGAAAACGTCGTCGACGGGGTGACCATGCTGCGCATGCGCGTGAAGAGCCCCGCCGCCAACAACTAGGACCGACACATGTTCAAAGCCAATACCGCCCTATGGGAGAAGTACGCCCCGCTCGTCAAACAGGTCGAGAAGCCATCGCGCTATCTGGGCCAGGAGTGGGGGGCCATCGAGCCCGCAGACAAGCCCGACGCTGACTACCATGCGGTGATGATCTATCCGGACACTTACGAGATCGGCCAGGCCAACCAGGCCATCTCGATTCTCTACGATGCGCTCAACGCCGACGAGCGCATCTACTGCGAGCGCGCGTACCTGCCGTGGGTCGACATGATCGCGCTCATGCGCGAGAAGGGGCTGCCGCTGGCGTCGCTCGAGACGTTCACGCCGCTTCGCGAGTTCGACTTCGTCGGCATCACGCTGCCGCACGAGATGGCGGCGACCAATGTGCTCGAGACGCTCGACCTAGGCGGTATCCCGCTGCGCGCCTCCGAGCGCGGCGAGGGCGATCCGCTCGTCTTCGGCGGTGGACCATGCGCGTTCAACCCCGAGCCGTACGCGCCGTTCTTCGACGCCATCTTCATCGGCGAGGGCGAGCGCGCCGACGTCGAGGTGGCGCTCCTGCACCGCAAGCTCAAGGCTGCCGGTGCCACGCGTGCCGAGGTGTTGCGCGCGCTTTCCGAGGTGAGGGGGCTCTACGTTCCCTCGCTGTACGAGGCGCGGCGCATCGAGCTTTCCGACGGGTTGTTCTACGAGGTGGCGCGCCCGCTTGACGAGTCCGTGCCCAAGACGGTCGAGAAGCTCGTCATCCAGGATTTCGACGCGGTCAAGGCGCTGCCCGAGCCCATCGTGCCCTACAACGAGCTCGTCCACGACCGCCTCGCCATCGAGGTGCTGCGCGGGTGCAACCGCGGCTGCCGCTTCTGCCAGGCGGGCATGATCTACCGCCCCGTGCGCGAGCGCAACGCGGACACGATCGTCGCCGCCGTCGCCCAGGGGCTTGCCTGCACCGGTTACGACGAGGTGTCGCTCACGTCGCTTTCGTCGACGGACCACTCCACCATCGTCGAGCAGCTGCGCCGGCTCAACCGCAGCTTCCACGGGACGGGCAAGAGCGTGAGCCTGCCCAGTCAGCGCGTGGACGCGTTTGGCGTGGAGCTTGCACGCCTGATCGCTGGCGAGAAGAAGGGCGGCCTGACGCTCGCCCCCGAGGCGGGGACGCAGCACCTGCGCGACGTCATAAACAAAGGCGTGAACGAAGAGGACCTCTTCAACGCCGTGACCAGCGCGTTCGAGGCCGGTTGGGGCTCGCTCAAGCTCTACTTCATGATCGGGCTTCCCGGCGAGACGGACGAGGACGTCGCGGGCATCGGGGATTTGTGCAAGCGCGT
>CACZQA010000232.1 GCA_902783175.1 uncultured Coriobacteriaceae bacterium | reverse complement strand
GTATCATGAGAAAATCAACGGTACCCAACGCAGACAGGAGCGCGACGTGGAAGAGTACAAGCGGGAATTCATCGACTTCATGGTGGAAAGCGACGTCCTCAAATTTGGTGAGTTCACCTTGAAAAGCGGGCGAAAGTCCCCCTTTTTCATGAACGCCGGCGCCTATGTAACCGGCGAGCAGCTCCACCGGCTCGGTCAGTACTACGCCCGCGCGATCCACGACAACTTCGGCCTCGACTTCGACGTGGTCTTCGGGCCCGCGTACAAGGGCATCCCGCTTTCGGTGGTCACGACGATCGCGCTGCACGAGCTCTACGGCAAGGAGGCGCGCTACTGCTCCAACCGCAAGGAGGTCAAGGACCACGGCGACACCGGCATCCTGCTGGGCAGCAACCTCACAGACGGTGACCGCGTGGTCATGGTCGAAGACGTCACCACCTCCGGCAAGTCCATCGACGAGACCTACCCGATCATCACCGGCCAGGCAGACATCGAGGTCGTCGGCCTCATGGTCTCGCTCAACCGCATGGAAGTCGGGCGCGAGGGCGTGAAGGCCGCCATCGACGAGGTCAGCGACCGCTACGGATTCCCCACCGCCTCGATCGTCAACATGCGCGAGGTGACCGAGCACCTCTACAACCGCGAGGTTGCCGGGCGCGTCGTGATCGACGACGAGCTCAAGGCCGCCATCGACGCCTACTACGAGACCTACGGGGCAAAGGCCTAAGAAAAGCTCCGGGCCGCTGTTCTACTTCAGGTCCCGGTCTTTCGAACGCAGGATGAGCGCCGAGATGTAGACCATGAGCGCCGTGCCGAAGATGAACCCGGCAAACCCCAGCGCGGGGATACCGAGAATCTGCGGCTCGAGCTCGGTCGTGCACAACACGCACGACCCGATGATCATCGCGGCTGCGAGCAGCGCGAAAGCGAAGTTGTTGATCGACTCTCTAAGCCCGCTCACGACTTTCTTGTTCACGTCCATGTTCATGCCGAGCCTGACCTGCCCCTTCTGGAGCATGTCGAGCGTGTCCATGGCCTTGCTCGGCAGCGCCGCCATCGCCTCGACGCTCTCGACGCTCGAGCCGACGACCTTGCGCGCGCGGCGTGCGATCTTCTCGGGCGTGAACGAGTCGGCGGCATATTTTGCCAGCACCTGCATGATGTTGAGCTTGTCGGAGACGAGCTTGATGGTCCCCTCGAGCGTCACGAGCCCGCGGCCCATGGTGACGAGGAAGGGCGCGAGCTCGAAACCGCTCTTGCGCATGCTCTCGGCAAGCTCGTCGAACACGGCGCCCGTGTCGAAGCTCTCCAGGTCGACGTCGATGACCTCGGAGATGATGTTCTCGCAGGCGCCGAGCAGCGCGCCGTGGTCGATGGGCCCGGTCGGGGTCGCCACCTTGAGCAGGCTGCGCTTGAGGCCGTAGGCATCGCCCTTCACGAGCGACTCGATGATCTCTCCGAGCACCTCGCGCTCGCGGCCGTTCATCTCGCCCATCATGCCGAAGTCGATCCAGCGTATACCGTGCTCGGGGGTGATGAGGATGTTGCCCGCATGCGGGTCAGCGTGGAAGAAGCCGTCTTCCATCAGCTGCTGCATGTAGTTGTTGGCGATGAGGTAGGCGAGCTGGTCGCGCTCCTCCTCGCTCAGGCCCTCGACGGCGCTCGGCTCGCCTACGCGCGGGTCGGTGAAGAAGTCCTCTGTGAGCAGCGCGCGCGTCGTGAGCTCCTCGTAGCAGCGCGGGGACCCGATACCCGGGCGGTCCTTGTTGTTCTCGTAGAAGCGCTCGAGATTGCGCGCCTCGATGCGAAAATCGAGCTCGTCGCGCGACGTGCGCACAAGCTCGTCGACGAGCTGCTTGAACGAGATCTTGCCCTCGCTGGGCGAAAGCAGATCATAGAGCTCGACGATGCGTTCCATGATCGAGAGGTCGTCTGTGACTTGCTCGACCACGCCGGGACGCTGCACCTTGACGGCCACGACCTGCTTCGAGTCCTTGACAACAGCGCGGTGCACCTGGGCAATGGAGGCGGAACCGACGGGTGTGTCGTCGAATTCATCGAACAGCTCGTCGACGGGCTTGCCCAGCTCGCCTTCGATCTGCTTTTTGACGATCGCGGCATCGAGCGGCTTTGCATGTGCCCTGAGCTGGCCGAAGGCATCGCAGTACTCGCGAGGCAAGACGTCGGGGTGAGTCGAGGCGATCTGGCCGAGCTTGACGAAGGTGGTGCCGAGGTCCTCGAGGAGCGCCACCGCCTCGTCGGGCGTGATGCCATCTCGGACGTGGTACTTCCTGAGCACCTCGAGAATCTCGAGAAAGCGCTTGCTCGTATGCTCGTCCTTGTCGCGGTTGCGAGCGCGTGCCAGACGCATGAGCGTTTCGAACGACGGCATGGTTTCCTCCCCTGCATGCGTGTTTGGTTCGATTGTACTCGCGCCTGGACAATCGCCGTGCCAAAGGTATCAAAATGAACACGAAAACCAGGCGGCCGCCGCGACACCCGCGGCGGCATACTATGACGCAAGGCGAGTAACCTGAATATTGTGCCGACAAAGGAGGTTGCCATGGGTTCCTACGAGCACGAGATGCAGCTCATAGCCGCAGGTCAGGCGACACGCGGATACACTGCCAAACAGTACTTCGCAGAGCTCGACGCGGGGCTGTCCGAAGAGGCGAGCGCGCTCAAGCACCGCCCCGACTACACGAAGACGCTTTTCGCTCCTGAGAACGACGACATCTACCAGGAGTTCTGCAGGTACGTCGACCTGCCCGTGCCGCGTTACTTCGACGCGATCGAGAACCCCCTGAGCATCGACGGCTACACGGCAGCCGACGTCTACCGCAAGATGAAAGGCGGAAACGACCGCATCGTCGAAATCGACGGTGCCGCCGTCTACAACATGCTCGTCAAGCTGCGCCGCCAGCCCGAGATTGCCCACCGCGTGCTCGACTTCAAGCCGACCTGCTATCAGGGCGGTTGCGGCATGAAGGACGCCGCCTTCGACCGCGGCTATTACGACGACAAGGAATCCGCACTCGACATCGCCCGCGCACGGTAGCCGCACGGGCAGCCACACGCAAAGAAAGGCAAAGCATGCAAGGAAAACGCACCGGCAGGCAAATCGCCCTGCTCGTCTTCGGAATCGTGATGATCGTCTACTCCCTCATCACGGCGGCAAGCTCGTTTGCACTGCTCGGCATGAACGGACTCGTCCTCACCTTCGGCATCATGGACCCCACGACCATCGTCCTCATGAAGGCGGGGCATGCGGGGCTCGTCAGGGCGGCGGGCATCCTGCTGCTCGTTTCGGGGGTCGCCGGCATCGCGCAGGGCACCCTCGGCATCATCGCCTCCAAGGAGCCATCCAGGCTCGACGCGTTCGCGAAAGTCGCCATCGCGACGATCGTGCTGCTGGCTGCCTCGCTCGTGTGCACGGCGCTCGTGAGCGGCGACCTCACCTTGCCGATCATCGGCATCGTGCTGAGCGCCTTTGGGATCTGGCTCTCGAGAGAGCTCAAGAAGGACGCTGCCGCCGCGCAGCAGCACTAGCGTGAGAAAGAAGGGTCGATGAGCAAGAAGCTTCGCGAGTACCTGCGCGACCAGATCGTGGTCTTCGACATCGACGGCGTGCTCTCCGTCTCCGAATTCGGCGAGCTGTCCCATACGGCAGACGTGTGGGAGGAGGCCTTCGCCTCCGAGCACGACAACCCCTATTGCGGCATCGCTCCCCTGCCGGCGCTGCAGGAATTCGTCGCCAGCATGCCATCGGAACACGTCTACGTCTGCTCGGTGGCAGACGATTACGAGGCGCAGGCGAAACGCAACTTCGTCGCACGCAACTATCCCAGCATCCCCGCAGACCACGTCTTCCTCGTGGCTACCAAGCCCGGCCAGCTCGAGGTGCTCGCCTCGCTTGCCGCACAGCACCCCGCGATGCGCGTCGCGATTGTCGACGACACGGTCAAGACGCTCGACGCGATACACGCGCAAGATCCCAGCCTTCTCACGGTACACGTGACCTCGTTTTTCGACTAGCACCAACGAGAGGGGCTCCGGTATCCTGAGCCCCTCTAGTGAATCGGGAGGAATTGCAGCTCGCGGGCCCTACAGCTCGACCGTGTACTCCGCGACGGCGTCTTCGTTGAGCGTGACGCCCAACCCCGGCTTGTCGGACGGGTACACGCGCCCGGCGTGCATGTCGATCTTCTCGTTGATGAGCGAGGCGCGCGGGTTGTCGAAGTCCATGAACTCGCACGGGTAGCTGATGGTCTTGAGGCCGCACCCCATGTGGATGATGGCCATGGCGCCAAGTGCGCTTTCGGACTGAGAGCCGATCATCATGGGACGGTGAAACGCCTCGCACAGCGCGGCGATCTTGCGCCCGTAGGTAAAGCCGCTGCGGGGGATCTTGATCATGAGGATCGAGCAGGCGTCGATGTCGATCTGATGCGCGATGTCGTAGATGGTGAAGTTGCTCTCGTCGCCCGTGATGGGGATGTCGATGGAATGCGCGAAGCGGACGCGATCGCGCTCGTTCGTGTCGGCAATGGGCTCCTCAAAGTAGTCGAGCTTGCCGGCGAGCGCGTCTGCCACTTTCTTGCCGCCAAAGTACGTGTAGCTCATGTTGCCGTCTATGTAGAGCTTGGTGTCGGGCGTCACCACCTCGCGCAGGGCCTCCACGCGCGCGATGTCCTCGTCCGGATTGAGGCCCCCTTTGACCTTGAACGCCTTGTAGCCGCGTTCGTTGAGCTCTTTTGCCTGCTCGAGCATCTCGTCCATCGCGCCCATCCACAAGATCCTGCTCGGCTCGATCGAGTCGCGGTAGCCGCCAAACAGCTTGTAAAGCGGCATGCCGAGCTTCTTGCCGATCGCATCCCAGATGGCGACGTCAATACCCCCTTTTGCCGCCAGGTTCTGTTTGATGTAGGCCATCTTCTCGTGGATCTTCTCGAGATCGAAGCAGTCGAGCCCCTCGATGAGCGGGGCGAGCATCGTGTTGATGACGAACACCATGCCCGGCTGCGTCTCGCCGTAGATGTGCTCGCGCGGGATGGCCTCGGCAATGCCCTCGATGCCCTCATCGGTCTGCACGCGCACCAGCACGTGCGCCTGGCAGGTCATGTTGCCCGTTGCCCATTTGACCGGTTTGGCAAGCGGCAGGCTCACCGGCGTTGCAAGCACTCTCTCGATCTTCATGTGAATCGCACTCCCTGTTCTTTCCTGCGTTGCTCCCCTGCGCCCGCGCGACGCGTCAGCTCTGCTCCCACATATGCACGCTCATGTCGAGCGGCTTGGCGAAATGCAGACACGTCGTGGCAAGACCGTCCACTCCCGTGGCCGCATAGGCTGCCGCATTCTCCAGATTGACGCCGCCGGCAGCGATGAGCGTGACCTGCGGGTTGATTCCCTTCAGCTCCGGCACGAGGCGCTCGACCTCGGCAACGGGCACCTTGTCGAGCTGTATGCCGTCCACGCCTGCACGAACCAGCCGAGCGGCATCTTGCGCCTCCGCCTCGACAAAGACCTTCTTCTCGCAGCAGCGCGCCTTGATTTCGGGAAGTCGCTCCACGAGACCGTCGATCCCGCCCATGAACTCGAGGTGGTGGTCGAAGACGAGCACCGTTTCCGACAGGCCGAGACGGTGCGGGAAGGCACCGCCCGTCAAGATGGCCTTGAGGTCGAGGGGCTTGGTGCCCGGCATGCTCTTGCGCGTGGTGAGCACTTCGCAACGCGGGTTTGCCGCGTGTACCGCATCGACCATCTTTCGCGTCTTGGTCGAAAGCGCGCAGTAGTACTCGAAGATGTTCAGGCACACCTTCCACCCCATGTGCAGCACCGACGCGGGCGCCGTCACCCACATGAAGCTCTGGCCAGCCGCAAGCCGCGTGCCCGAGGGCTCGAACTCGATGTCGTCTGCCCCGAGCATCCGGTAGATCCGAGCCGCCTCCTCGGTACCGACCAGCACGGCATCGTCGCGCGTGTAGTACTCGATCTTGCCGAGCTTGTCCCCTATCCCCAAGACGTGCGTCGTCAAATCGACGCTGGGCACGTCATCACGGATGAGCTGTTCGAGATAGCTGTCGGGAATGAACATATACCGTTCCTCCAAAGGTCTTCGTCACGCTCGATTGCACCTGTGTTCCAGTGTATTCCTCTCACGAGCACGCGCGGGCAAGTCCGGGAAATTGGCTCGCATCAGAATCGTGATGATGCTCGAAAAGCCTATCGACGTCAGAAGAACAAAGCGTGACCTGTAGCGTATTCAGAGCTTTAACCTGCTGTTTCGTCATGTATGACACCTGTATACAGCTTCGAAACTACTGAACAGTTCTTAACTTGTGTTCTTTTATCGTCATATGTATGCGATTGGGTATGTTAATTGCCCACTAAATTGGATGTAATCTGTTCAAGAGAACTCATATGGTCAAGGAGCGTCTATGCAGATATCACAGAAGACCATCTTGGAAATGCTCGAGCGTGAGCATGTGCGCTACGCAATCCCCCTCTACCAGAGGAGCTACGCCTGGAGACGGACCCAGGCAGCCGACCTGCTTGATGACCTTGCCCGGGCGGGAGCACTTGGCAAGGCGCACTTCCTCGGCACGTTCCTGTACAACTCAGAGCCCACTGAAGCTGGAGCTGAGCTTCGCGTCGTCATTGACGGACAGCAACGCATCACCACAGTCTCGCTGCTCGTGGCAGCGCTTGCAAACCACCTCGACGGACAGGGTGGCCACCCCTCCTCAACGCTGCCATCCGCTCAGCAGCTGCGCACCCGCTTCCTGCAGGTGCACGACCCGAATACGCCCCTTCAGCCAAAGCTGCGGTCGGGCGAAGCCGACAATGCGACCTTCTCCGCGCTCGCGCTGCAAGAGCCCCTGCCCAGCAATCCTTCCGAGAAGATCCTCGAGGTGTATCGGTATTTCGAACAGCGTCTGAAGGACACGGGGCTCGACCTCGCGCAGGTTTGGGCAGGCCTTTCTGCGGCATACCTGATATGCGCCCAGGCAGACGCCGTAGACCACACGCAGCTCATCTTCGAAAGCCTCAACTCGAAGGGCAAGCCCCTCACGCTTGCAGACCTCGTGCGAAACTACCTGCTCATCGCCAAGTCGCATGACGAGCAGGCGCGCCTCTACCACGAGTACTGGGCTCCAATCACAGGGATGTTCCAGCCCGACCCGGGTACGAAAAAGCTCGACAACGCGATCTGGGCGTGGACCAACCTGCGCTGCAGGAAGGCGAACGCGCACACGCCCGGTGCCGCGTACTCCCTGCTCAAGCGCTATGCAGAAGACGAGTACACGGGCACGCTCGAAGACCTGCTCGAAGAGCTGCGGGGTTTCTGCCTCATGTGGGCCGAGAACTACCGCTATCACGCTGTGAAAAAGTTCAAGTCGTCGTTCGATTGGGCGAAAAACGGGCCCAAGACCCTCGTGAGCGACAGGGCCGTCAAGCCTGCATCGCATGAGGGGTCAATGTCTGCCGCAGATATCGCAGACCAAGTCGACGAGAGATGGTAGGAGGCAGATTCATATGAAGGCAACGCAAACCAGGCTCATCGAGTTCGTCTCCCAGCCAGACACGCGCTTCTCCATCCCCGTGTTCCAGCGCGCCTACGTCTGGGACGGAAAAGACTGCGATACCCTTTGGCATGATGTCATCACCGCAGGCCAAAACGATGCCGAGCATTTTATCGGAACCATCTTGTACCTGCAGGACGAGCAGGCTGCCCAACAGGCACGGGCAGCAGGCGTCGAGGCCGCGCCGCAGGTGCTGGACGTCATCGACGGGCAGCAGCGCCTCACCACGGTCACGCTCATGCTCGCTGCCCTGCGCAACACGCTCGTTCAGGAAGCGGGCCCGGACGAGGCGACGGCAAGGAAGATCGAGGCGAAGTACCTCCGCGTGAACGGAGACTACCGGCTGGCGCTCTCTGAGTACGACCGGCAGACGCTCTTCGACATCGTGGACGGCATCACTCCCCCGCTTCCCGTGAAAGACGAGGACGCCGGAGCAGACGCCTTCGAAGACTACGAGGGGTCGGTCGCCGTCGCCGCGAACTACCATTACTTCGCGAGCAAGATGGCCGCGGACGGCTTTGACGCGCAGACGCTGCTGCGCGGACTGGAAAACCTCGTCATCATCTCGGCAGAACTCGAGGAGGGCGACGCCGCCCAGCAGGTCTTCGAGAGCCTGAACGCAAAGGGCATGCCGCTCACGACGGGAGACCTCGTCAAGAACTGCCTGATGGCAGACGTCCCCTTCGCAATGCAGTCGAAGTTCTTC
>CACZQA010000231.1 GCA_902783175.1 uncultured Coriobacteriaceae bacterium | reverse complement strand
GCTTGCCGGCCAGGAGGTGCGCATCTGCGACCTCGACCCATTCTTCGAGAGCACGCTCGGCAACGTGGACAAGACCGGCGTGACCATCGGCCCCAAGCTGCCCGGTACCCAGACCAAGTACGGTTTCGAGCGCTGGGGCAAGGCTAAGTTCGCGCTTGCCACCAACAGCGTCGCCGAAGCCGTCAAGGGCGCCAAGCTCATCATCGTCGGCATCCCGAGCGTCGCGCACGAGACCTTCTTCAAGGAGCTCATCCCCTACCTCGAAGACGGCCAGATCATCCACATCATCCCCGACAACTACGGCAGCCTCGAGCTCCGCAAGATGATGAGGGAGGCCGGCTGCGACAAGAAGGTCATCATCGGCGGCTGGTCGAGCGCGCCGTACGGCACCCGCGTCGACACCGAGGGCGGCGTGCCCAACGCGCACGTCTCGCTCGTCTACCGCGCCATCACGCTGCGCGGCGCCGCGCTGCCCATGACCGACCAGGAAGACTTCCTCGAAAGCTCCAAGGCGCTCGGCTGCTTTGACGCGATCACCCAAGGCGACGGCGTGACGAGCGGCGGAACCGTGCTCGACATCGGGTTCTCCAACGTCAACCCGGTCATTCACGTCCCCGGCACGCTGCTCGGCGTCTCCACGATGGAGAACTTCTCCACCGTGCTGCGCAACAACATCCACGACTACTCGATCTACAGCCACTCCTTCTGCCCGTCCATCTCCGAGGTGCAGTACCAGTTCTACAACGAGGAGATCGCGCTGGCCAAGGCCATCGGCGTCGGCATCCAGGAATTCAAGAAGGAGGTTTTCTTCCAGCGCACGAGCGTTTTGGGCGAGGAGTACATGGGCGAGGGCTGCAACGTCCCGTTCGAGGAAGAATGGGAAGTCGGCTACGGCACCGGTCCGTTCACCATCAAGAACCGCTACGTCACCGAGGATGTCCCGGTCGGCTGCCATGTGTACCACGAGCTTGGCAAGAAGTTTGGCGTCCCGACCCCCATCATCGACTCGATGATCGTCCTGGGCGGCGTCATGAACCACACCAACTACTTCGAGACGGGCATGACGCTCGAGCACCTGGGCATCGCGCACCTCACCAAGGAGCAGCTGCTCGCCTACCTCAACGACGGCACCTACGTCGAGGCGTAGGAGAGCGCGCATGACCTGGCAGGCACCCCTTGCCGACGAGGCCGGCAGGCACGGCAGCTTTACCGTGCCTGCCCACTTCACCTCCGGGCAGACAATCGGCATCGTGACCGTCGACCTGGACTATCCCAAGCTGCCCGGCAACGTCGCCAACGCGACGACTTTTAACTACCCCGTGCGCTACGAGAAAGTCGAGTTCGAGATCGAGCGGCTCTTTGCGGGCGACCCTTCAATCGAGGGGCTCGTCATCGACGCCGCAAGAAAGCTCGAGCGCGAGGGCGTGCGCGCCATCGTGGGCGCATGTGGCTTCTTCGCGCACTTCCAGGACAGCGTGGCCGCCGCCGTCGACGTGCCCGTGTTCATGTCGAGCCTCGTGCAGGCGCCGCTCATCGAAGTCGGGCTCAAGCCCGGGCAGAAGATCGCCGTGCTGGCAGCCGACGGGGCAAGCGTGACCCCCGAGCTGCTCGCACACGTCAACGCGCGCCCCGACCGCCTCATCGTGAGAGACATCGGAAGCCTCGAGAGCTTTGCCCCCATCCGCTGGGGCAAGACGACGCTCGACAACGGCGCGCTCATCGCCGACCTGCAGCAAGTCGCGACGTCGCTTGTCGCAGAGCACCCGGAAATCGGGGCCTTCCTGCTAGAATGCAGCGATCTGCCGCCGTACGCCGCGGATATCCAGGCGGCGACGGGGCTTCCCGTGTTCGACTTCATCACGCTCATCGACTGGGTACACCAAAGCGTCGCCCAGCGCCCCTACTACGGCTGGCTCTAGCCGCGCTCGATCGTGCCGAGCTTTTCGATAAGCTTCGTGTAGATGCGTTCGCGAATCCAGGGCTCGGTCGACAGCGCGATCGCATCCTGCAGGGGCACCCACTTCACCCCGCTGTTCTCGTCCGGTTTTATGCGGATCGGCTCGGCGGGGTCTGCCACCGCAAGGTAGGTCACGTTGAGATGCAGATGCGACCCCACGTAGGAGCCGCGTTTGACGTGCCCGTCCACGGTGAGCACCTCGAGCGAGTAGATGCCGCAATCGACCAGCTGCGCGTGCTCGACGCCGGTCTCTTCGGCCAGCTCGCGCAGCGCCACGGCGGCAAGGTCGCGCTCCCCGTCCGCATGCCCGCCAATCCACGACCACGAATCGTAGATGTTGTGGTAGACGAGCAGGGTCTGCGTAAACGTGGGGTCAACCGTCCAGATGGAGCAGGCCATATGCGCAAGCGAAGACCGCTCGAAGCAATCGGGGTTTTCGCGCATGTACGCGAGGATGACCTGCTTGTCGACTTCCTCCTGCTCGTTGAACGGCTCGTAGGCCGCAATATCATCGAAAAGCGACATCGATTTCGCCTTGCCCTTTCTTCCCCACGGTAACCAGGGTTGCCAAACCCAGCCGCATCGCGGATCACCTGCCCCTCGCAACGCCCCTCATGACAAGCCGGTCAGGCTTTGACCACAGAGCTGACAAAACGGAGAGGCACTGACCATTTTTGGCCAATGCCTCTCCAGTCTGTCACGTATACGGCCAATGCCTTGCCGGTCTGTCAGCGGCGCGTACGATCGGCGCCTCTCGGCAGCGTCAAGCCACGCACGTTCTGCCTTCGTCCCTAGCCGCGGCGCTCGGCAATCTCTGCCGTGATGTCCTTGATGAAATCGGCCAGTTCGGCAGGGTGCGTCTCGTTGGAGCGGTCGCGCACGCTGATGTTGCCGGCTTCCTTTTCCTGCTCGCCCAAGATGAGCATGTAGGGGACGCGGTCGACGCTGCGCGCCTCGCGAATCTTGTAGCCGATCTTCTCGTCGAGCGCATCGACCGTCGCGCGGATACCGGCATCGAGCAGCGCCTGGCCGACGGTGTTGGCGTAGTCGACGCTCTTCTCGGAGACGGGAAGGACCTTGACCTGCGTCGGGGCGAGCCACGTGGGGAACTTGCCCTCGTACTGCTCCGTCAGCATGCCGATGAAGCGCTCGAACGAGCCAAAACCGGCGCGATGGATCATGATCGGGCGCTGCTTGCTGCCATCGGGGGCAGTGTACTCGAGCTCGAAGTTGCGCGGCAGCTGGAAGTCGAGCTGGACCGTGCCGCACTGCCAGGTGCGGCCCAGGCAGTCGCGCAGGTGGAAGTCGATCTTGGGGCCATAGAAGGCGCCATCGCCCTCGTTGAGCTTGTAGTCCATGTGCATGAAGTCAAGCGCCTCGCGCAGGGCGTTTTCCGCATGCTCCCACTCCTCGTCGGTACCCATGGAGTCCTCGGGGCGCGTGGAGAGCTCGACCTTGTACGGGAAGCCGAACTGCTTGTAGTACGAGGTGATCAGGTCGACGGTCTTGGAGACCTCTTCGGTGATCTGGTCGGGGCGGATGAACAGGTGCGCGTCGTCCTGCGTGAAGGCGCGGACGCGGAACAGGCCGTGCAGCGCGCCGTGCAGCTCGTGGCGGTGGTCATGGCCGGCCTCGGCGAGGCGCAGCGGCAGGTCGCGGTACGAGCGCGGCTTGCTCTTGTAGATGAGGCATGCACCAGGGCAGTTCATCGGCTTGATGGCGAACTCTT
>CACZQA010000230.1 GCA_902783175.1 uncultured Coriobacteriaceae bacterium | reverse complement strand
GCCAAGGGCTTCGAGATCGACTTTGCCCCGCAGTTCCAGTTCGCATCCGATGACACCGCCCCGAGGGGACAGGCCTACATGTCGGACAACAACTACGTGAGCTGCGGAGTGTTCGGCTACGTGAGCGGAACGGTGAGCTATCTCAGCCTCAACGTCAAGCACGACCTGACCGTCGAGGTCGGGCGCCCGCGCATGGGGCTTGCCATCTGCCAGCTCGGCGGGAAGGGCAGCGCCAGCAACTGCGCGCTCACCACGAGCGCCACGTTCAGCATCGAGCAGACGCACGACACCGACGACTGGACGGGCGTGAGCTACATGGGCGGTCTCATAGGCAGCATCTCAGACGATGCTCAGGCAGACTCCTGCACCGTGACCGCAAGCAAGCCGCTCAGCATCAACGCGAAAAGCGACCTCTGGGACAGCTCGGTCGTCTACATGGGCGCGCTCGTCGGCTACGACGGCTCCAGCAAAGCGCTTTCCAACTGCACGCTCACCGTTGCCCGCGGCACGGCTGTCACGCTTTCCGCCTCGACGTTCAACAGCAGCTACAGCGGCAGGGCGTACCTTGGCGGAGTCGTGGGCTACAAGGGCTCCGAGAACACCACGTCCGACTCCCGTGATTTCGAGAACAACAAGGTCACGGTGAGCGGCACCCTCGACCTCGAAGCGAATAAGCGCTCGCAGGGAGCTGTGGGCGCTGTCGCGGGCATGCTGCAGCATGCAGACGAGGTCTCCTCAAACGTCGCGACCTGCGACAACCTCGTCATCGCCGCAAGCGGCGAGAACAGCGCGAGCTTTGCGGGCGGGATTATCGGCAGGGCACTCGATTGCGGCACGCTCACGAGCAACTCCCTCACCTCGCGCCAAGCGGACATCTCTGCGACCTGCACGAATCGTTCTGCAGTAGCAGGCGGCTTCATTGGCAGTGCGGAAGATGTCGGGCGCATGGAGCAGAACACCTATAAGGCAAACGGCAAGCTCACGGTAAGCGCAGACGCCAGCAACGGCAACTCTTATGCGGGCGCAACCATGGGCTGGGCAAGCGATGGCACGATTGCCGGACTGAAGGCCTCTTTGAACGGCACCGTCGACGTGAACTCGACGGCAGGCAGCTCCGCAGTGGCCGGCGGTCTTGTCGGCAAGTCCTCGAAGGCAAACGTCAGCGAATGCGGTGTGGATGTTCCGGGAGGGGCGAGCCTTTCCCTCGCATCGTACGGGAGGAGCTGGGGCAGCGCAGCCACAGGCGGCCTTGTCGGCGCGTCTTCGAACGACACGCTCTCGCATCTGCGCCTGGCATCGCAGCAGGGCTCGAAGCTGCAGTTCGAGTCGAAGGTGGACAACCAGAGCGCCGACAAGACAAATACCGCAGCAGGCGCAATTGGATTCGCGGACGGCTCGGACATCTCGAACTGTTACGTCAACTCGGCGAGCACGTCGTTCGCGCTCAATTCCCGCATCGCCTACGAGCAGCCCTATGACGCGGCAAACGTCGCCGCGGGCTTTTTGGGCGTCAGCGACAACGGCTGCACGCTCGACAGCTGCTTTGCCAGCGGCACACTCAGCTCGAGCTCGAACCATGGACTGGCGGGTTTTGCCGGCTACCTGCAGGACACCACGACGCGCGCTTCCTTCTTCGCGGGCACACTACAGCAGAACGCGGGGAGCAACGCCTACGGATTCGCATGCGCAAACCACGGCAACGGCACCATCGAGAACTGCTACAGCGCGGCGACCAGCGCGGCCAACGGCTTCTACGGATTCATGGACAGGTGGGGAGCAGGCTCGAACAGCAACTGCTACTACCTCAAGGCCCCACGGGAAGACAAAACCGCCGGGACCGCGCTCGACTACGCGACGATGACGGCGCAATCCGACGGGATGGCCTCGACGCTCGGGTTTAGCTTCGCGGACGGCAGCCCCTTCCCCACGCACACGACCGACAGCAACGGTGCCTACATCGGCGCCATCACATATCCGGCAGGCTGAAAACCATGAGAACGTTCTTCGACAGAATCATCCACAGCACGCGAGGCGAGACGCTCGTCGAGTCGATCGTGGCCTTCGCCATCATCGTCGTGATCATGCTCGCATTTGCCGCCTTTGCCACCCTGGGGCAAAACCTCAACCGGCAGGCGCAGGACAACGTCAACGACGCGATGGGG
>CACZQA010000229.1 GCA_902783175.1 uncultured Coriobacteriaceae bacterium | reverse complement strand
CGTGGCAGTGCCACATATCCCACGCACGCTGCGCGTTTCGTGCCCCAGCGCGGCGCGTACCGCGACCGTTCGCCGTTGTGTGGAGAGATTGTGCAGATAAATCCGACTAAAACGGTTGTATATGCTCTCCGCTCGTCCTAGTATTCCTGCATTCACGCGGAGCTATCTATTGTTCCGGGTGAACGTGGCGGAAGCGATTCGACGGGAGGAGTTCAGGCGGTGCCCTTCGCTCCGAAAGAGCTGATAGTCAAAAGGCTCGTCGCCGCGCACGAGGCGTGGTACGACGTGTTCACAGATTACGAGTTCGCAGGGCGCACGTTCGACGCGTATTGCGAGTTCCACTCCCACGGCGAGAAGTACGTCTTGGTGAAGCGCGCCAAGCTGTGGGAGGTCAACGCCCACGAGTACCTCTTCATCGACGCGCTCGACCACCTCGACGCGGGCACGCTCGATTCCTACGTCGAGTTCATGGAGACGCGGGCGCTCGAGAAGGTCGACCCCGTTCCCAACCACATGCAAAGCTCCCTCTCTCTCGTCATCGTCGCAGATCGCGTGGACGACGAGGCAAAGCGAGCTTGCCGCAAGACCAGGTTCCGGAAGAACTTCGCGCTCGGCATACGCGGGTGGGCGGACCTGAGGCTTGCGGTCGTCGACATTGCCGGGCACGACGTCGTCACGAACGGCGCCGGCAAGGAGATGAAGGCGTCGCTCGAGGCAAACGCCCGTGCTGACGAGGAGGCAGACGGGCACAAGGAGAAAGGTTCAATCGAATGAACGCAATGGTTTTGCTCATTGTCGCTGCGGTCATTCTCGTAGCGGGCTATGTCCTCTACGGCGGATGGCTTGCCAAGCAGTGGGGAGTCGATCCCAACCGACCGACCCCTGCGCATGAGCTTGAAGACGGCGTGGACTACGTCCCGGCGCCTCCGTATGTCGTCTTGGGGCATCACTTCTCTTCCATCGCGGGTGCCGGCCCCATCAACGGCCCCATCCAAGCTGCCGTGTTCGGCTGGGTCCCCGTCGTGCTGTGGGTCCTCATCGGCGGCATCTTCTTTGGCGCCGTGCATGACTTCGGCTCGCTGTTCGCGTCGATTCGCCACAAGGGCAAGACGCTCGCCTCTGTCGTTGCCGAAAACATTGATGGCAGCGCCAAGCGCCTCTTCTGCATATTCGCGTATCTCGTCCTCGTCCTCGTCGTCGCGGCTTTTGCCTCGATCGTCGCGAACACCTTCGCGTCGACCGCCGCAAAGCCCAGCGTCGCCAACGAGCAGACGGCGTCCATCTCGGTTCTGTTCGTGCTTGCCGCAATCATTTGGGGCCTGGCCACGCGTGGCCGCAAGCTCCCCGCGGTGCTCAACATCGGCCTTGCGATCGTCGTGATCGTCGTCGTGGTCGCCATCGGCTTCAACTTCCACCCGTTGCAGCTCGGCTATACCGAGTGGATGATCATCCTCGGCATCTACATCCTCATCGCGTCGGTTGCTCCGGTGTGGATTTTGCTCCAGCCGCGTGACTACCTGTCAAGCTACCTGCTGTACGGCATGATCATCCTCGCCGTGGTCGGCATCGTTGGCGCGGGCATCGCCGGCGCTGCCTCCGACTTGCAGATTCCCGCGTTCACCGGCTTCTTTGCCTCCACGGCGGCGGTCGACCCGACGACGGGGCAGGCGATCATGAAAGACGGCGTTGCCGTGGTGAACAAGGCGGCACAGGGCGGCTTCCTCTTCCCGGCGCTGTTCGTCACCATCGCCTGCGGTGCCATCTCTGGCTTCCATAGCCTCGTCGCCTCCGGCACGACCTCCAAGCAGATCGACAAGGAGGGCCAGGCACAGCTCATCGGCTACGGCGCCATGCTCATCGAGTGCCTGCTCGCCATCATCTCGCTGTGCGCGGTCGGCTTCGTGTGGGCGCAGTACAAGTCCGGCGGCTACGCGTCCCCCACGCAGGTCTTTGCCGACGGCCTGTCGCAGATGCTCGCGGCTATCCCCGGCCTGGCCAATACGCAGGAGATCGCCTATGCGCTCCTCATCCTGGCGGTCTCGGTCTTCTGCCTGACCTCGCTCGACACGGCGACCCGCCTGGCGCGTTACATGTTCCAGGAGTTCTGGGTGCCCGAGGGCATCAAGAGGAAAGAGGACCTGCCCGGCTACGCGAAGGTACTTGCCAACCCCTGGGTTGCCACGATTATCACCGTCGTGCTCGGCGTGGCTCTTGGCCTCACGGGCTACACGCTGATCTGGCCGCTGTTCGGCGCGGCAAACCAGCTGCTCGCCGCCCTCGCGCTGCTCACGGTCTGCGCTTGGCTCGGCAACGCGGGCAAGAACAACAAGATGTTCTACGTCCCCATGGTGTTCATGCTCGCCGTCACGCTCACGTCGCTGTGCATCACGATCTACCAGAAGGTCCTGGCGATCGCGGCGGGCACGGCGCTGTTCGCGTCGGTTCTCCAGCTCGTCATCGGCGTGCTGCTCATCGTGCTCGCCATCGTGCTCGCGGTGAAGGGCGCAAAGACGCTCGTCAGGCTCCACAAGGAGAAGAAGGCGCCGGCAGCGCAGTAAGCTCGGGCCCTTTCTACGCTTGCGGTGTTTCGCAAGCGTCCAGTCCTGCAACGCGAAAAGGCTCCACCGGTCTGACCGGCGGAGCCTTTTTCATGTGCTGTATCGAGCTGGCGCGCTTGCGATGACGCTGGGGGCAGAATTGCTGCGGAGACCTACAGCCCCATGCCCGGGCGCGGGCTGCCGCCCATACCGCCCATACCCCCGAATCCGCCCATGCCGCTCGGGACGTTGAGGTCCCCGTTCATGCCGGACTCATCTGCCAGGTCGGTTTCCTCGTCGAGGAAGTTCACGATTACCTTGACGGCGTACTTGAAGATGCCGCCTTCGAAGCCGTGCTCGCCGCCCCCGATCAGCTCGAGGCTGGCGTGCGGATACGTGCGCACCGCCTTGACCGAGTAGCCGGACGGGACCGCCGTGTCGGCAGAGCCGTGCAGGATGAGGACCGGGCCACGGTAGTTGGCGATGACGTTGTAGAAGTCAAAGCCGTAGAGCTCTTCGAGGTAGGGTCGCCCGACGGGCACGGCAAGCTCGTAGATGTCGGTGAACTTGAGCGGGTCGGGGAATGCCGCCTTGATTTCCTCGGGGAGGTTGAATGCGGGGTAGAGGAGGATGAGCCCCTTGATCAGGCCTGCCTCCTGCGATGCGACGAGCGACGTCACGGCGCCGCCCTGGCTCGCGCCCATCAGAAAGATGTTGTTCGCGTCGACATAGGGCAGGCGCGCGATGTGGTGGAACACGGCGTCGAGGTCCGCCTGCTCGGAAAAAACGGTCATCTTGAGCGGGTCGCCATCGCTTTTCGACTCGTATCCGCCGCAGAAGTCGAAGCAGTAGACGACGTATCCGCGCCGCGCGAATTCGGCTGCGTACTTGTCGCCGCTTTCGTGGTTCGAGCTCATGCCGTGCGAGTAGATGATGGTGGGATAGCGTTTGGTCCCGTTGTCGCCGCGCGGAATGTAGACGACGCCG
>CACZQA010000228.1 GCA_902783175.1 uncultured Coriobacteriaceae bacterium | reverse complement strand
GGCATCGTCGACAAAGTGCTCGCCTACCTGGCCCCCAAGTTCTTCGGCGGCGCGCAGGCCAAGACCCCCGTGGGCGGACAGGGCTTCGCATCGCCGGCTGACGCCCTCGAGCTGCGCATCAAAAGCGTCGAGCGCCTCGGCGAAGACCTGCTCGTGGAAAGCGAGGTGGCGCGCTGATGTTCACCGGCATCATCGAGACCGTCGGCACCGTCAAGCGCATCGCACGCGGCGCGAGGTCCGCCTCGCTCGAGATCGAGGCGCCGCAGATCCTTGACGACGTGAAGGTCGGCGACAGCATCGCCACGAACGGCGTGTGCCTGACCGCCACGAGCGTCACCGCCCGGACCTTTACCGCCGACGTCATGCACGAGACACTCGAGCGCTCCTCGCTCGGAACGCTCACGGCGGGAAGCCACGTCAACCTCGAACGTGCGATGGCGGCCAACGGGCGCTTTGGCGGGCACTTCGTCTCAGGGCACATCGACGCGACGGGAACAATCGCACGCATCGAGCGCGACGACACCGCCATCTGGTACACCATCGACGCGGCCCCAGACGTCTTGCGCTACGTCGTGGAGAAGGGGTCGATTGCCATCGACGGCATCAGCCTCACCGTCGCGCGCGTGACCGAGGCGAGCCTTTCCGTGTCGACCATTCCGCACACCAACCAGCAGACGACGCTGCCCGAGCGTGCCTGCGGCGATGTGGTCAACCTCGAGTGCGATGTCATCGCCAAGTACACCGAAAAGCTGCTCGGGCTCGCCCCCGCGACGGGAACCGCCGGGCAGGGCAGCGCGATAACCATGGAATTCCTAGCCAAAAACGGCTTTTAGCGAAAAGGAGCGATCATGACCGACTACAACACCGTCCCCGAGGCGGTAGAGGCGCTCAAGGCGGGCAAGGTGATCCTCGTCATCGACGACCCCGACCGCGAGAACGAGGGCGACTTCATCTGCGCCGCGCAGTACGCCACGACCGAGAACGTCAACTTCATGGCAAGCCACGCGAAGGGCCTCATCTGCATGCCCATGAGCGAGGAGTACGTGCGCAAGCTGCAGCTGCCGCAGATGGTGGCGCACAACACCGACAACCACGAGACCGCCTTCACCGTGTCCATCGACCACGTGAACACGACGACGGGCATCTCGGCCGAGGAGCGCGGCTACACGGCGCGCATGACCGTCGACGACGACGCCTCGCCGCTCGACTTCCGCCGCCCCGGCCACATGTTCCCGCTGCTCGCCAAGAAAAACGGCGTGCTCGAGCGCAACGGCCACACCGAGGCCACCGTCGACCTGCTCAGGCTGGCCGGCCTCAAGCAGGTGGGCCTGTGCTGCGAGGTCATGCGCGACGACGGCACGATGATGCGCACGTCCGAGCTGCTCGGCGTGGCAAGGCGCTACGACCTGACGGTCATCACGATCAAGGAGCTGCAACGCTACCGCAAGTACCACGACCACCTCGTGACCTGCGAGGCAAGCCCGCTGCTCCCCACCAAGTATGGCGAGTTCCGCGCATGCGGCTACGTGAACAAGCTCAACGGCGAGCACCACGTCGCGCTGGTCAAAGGCGACATCGGCGACGGACAAGACGTGCTCGTGCGCGTGCATTCAGAATGCCTGACCGGCGACGTGTTCGGCTCGATGCGCTGCGACTGCGGCGATCAGCTCGCGGCAGCCATGATGCAGATCGAGCGCGAGGGGCGCGGCGTGCTGCTGTACATGCGCCAGGAGGGCCGTGGCATCGGGCTCATCAACAAGCTCAAGGCCTACGAGCTGCAGGAGCAGGGCATGGATACCGTCGAGGCCAACCTCGCGCTGGGCTTTGACCCCGACGAGCGCGAGTACTACATCGGCGCGCAGATCCTGCGCGACTTAGGCGTCAAGACCATGCGCCTTCTGACGAACAACCCCGACAAGGTCTACCAGCTCGAGGAGTTCGGCCTCGAGATCAAGGAGCGCGTGCCCATCGAGATGCACGCCAACGAATTCGACCGCAACTACCTCAAGACCAAGCAGGAAAAGATGGGCCACCTCATCTCGGTCCGATAAGCACCAGTACCCCACCAGCACACCCGCAGAAAGGACACCACCATGACCGTATTCGAAGGCAAGCTCGTATCTGACGGCATCAAGGTCGGCATCGTCAACGCCCGCTTCAACGAGTTCATCACCTCCAAGCTGCTCGCAGGGGCACTCGACGGCCTCAAGCGCCGCGGCGTGCGCGACGAGGACATAGACATCGCCTGGGTTCCGGGTGCGTTCGAGATCCCGCTCATCGCCCAGAAGATGGCCGAAAGCGGCAAGTACGACGCCGTCATCTGCCTGGGCGCCGTGATCCGCGGGGCAACGAGCCACTACGAGGCCGTCGTCAACGAGGTCTCCAAGGGCATCGCCAACGTCGCCCTGAAGGCCGACATCCCCGTCATGTTCGGCGTGCTCACCACCGAAAACATCGAACAGGCCATCGAGCGCGCGGGCTCCAAGGCCGGCAACAAGGGCTCCGAGTGCGCCGAGGGCGCCATCGAGATGGTCAACCTCATCCGCCAGATCGAGGCGTAGCGCCATGAACCTGCTGTTCGACTACGACGGCACGCTGCACGATTCGAGCGCAACCTACCTGCCCGCCTTCAGAAAGACGCTCGCCTGGCTCGAGGAGCACGGCTACGACGTCGACCGCGAGTACTCCGACGAGCAGATCGGCTACTGGCTCGGCTTCTCCGCCAAAGACATGTGGAACTCGTTTGCTCCCGAGCTGGACGACGCGGTCAAGGAGACGTGCAGCAAGATGATCGGCGCCGAGATGCGCCGGCTGACCGAGGCGGGAAAAGCGCGGCTCTACCCCGGCGTTCCCGCCACGCTCGAGCGTCTCAAGGCCGAGGGGCACCGGCTGTTCTTCGTCAGCAATTGTCACCACAGCTACATGGAGATGCACCGCAAGGCGTTCGACCTCGACCGCTACTTCTCGGATTTCTACTGCTGCGAGGACTACGGGTGGATTCCCAAGGCGGACCTGTTCCCCACCATCCAGAAGGCTTGGGGGACGGGAATTGCCGCGCACGACGACTTCATGATCGTCGGCGACCGCTTCCACGACATGAACATGGCACGCGAGCACGGCATCAGGTCCGTCGGATGCGCCTACGGCTTTGGGGCGCGCGACGAGATTGCCGACGCCGACGCCATCGCCGAGGCGCCTTCGGATTTATACGGGGCAATCACGAGAGCGGCCGCCTGAGGCAGCGGCGCGATGCCTATAATATGCACGGTTCAGCCACGCGGGCTTTTCCAAGCCCGCGTTTTTTGTCACCGCAAACAGGAAGGTCGCCCATGAAACGCTATGCGGACATGACGCACGCAGAACTCGAACAGACGCTCGCCCAGCTCGAAGAGCAGTACAACGCGTTCAAGGCGCGTGGGCTCGACCTGAACATGGCCCGTGGCAAGCCGAGCGCCGCCCAGCTCGAGCTGAGCCTGCCGATGCTCGACACGCTCGACTCCGCAAGCGACCTCACCGCAAGCGACGGCACCGATTGCCGCAACTACGGCGTGCTCGCCGGCATCCCCGAGGCACGCGCGTTCGTCGCGGACATGGTCGGCGCGCGCCCCGAGCAGGTCATCGTCTGCGGCGCCTCCAGCCTCAACGTGATGTACGACACCATCGCCCGCGCCTGGACGCACGGCGTGGCGGGCAACACGCCCTGGGGCAAGCTCGACACGGTCAGGTGGCTGTGCCCCGTTCCGGGCTACGACCGCCACTTCCGCATCTGCGAGCACTTCGGCATCGAGATGATTCCCGTCGAGATGACCCCGGAAGGCCCCGATATGGACAAGGTGCGCGCGCTTGTCGAGGGCGATGCGTCCGTGAAGGGCATCTGGTGCGTGCCCAAGTACTCCAACCCCCAGGGCTATAGCTACTCCGATACGACGGTCAGGGCGTTTGCGCAGCTCAAGCCCGCAGCAGCTGACTTCCGCATCTTCTGGGACAACGCCTATGCCGTGCACCATCTCCACGACGACGCCGCGCATCAGGACCAGATCCTCAACATTCTCGACGAATGCGAGAGGGCGGGCAGCCCCGACATGGCCTTCGAGTTCTGCTCGACCTCCAAGATCACCTTCCCCGGAGCGGGCATCGCGGCTTTTGTCTCGAGCGAGGCCAACGTCGCGGAAGCCTGCGCCAACATGGGTGCGCAGACCATCGGCTTCGACAAGCTCAACCAGCTGCGCCATGTGCGTTTCCTCAAGGACGCCCCGACGCTTGCCGCGCACATGAGCAAGCACGCCGCCTTGCTGCGCCCCAAGTTCGAGGCCGTGCTGCAGATTTTCGATGACGAGCTCTCCGCCACGGGGGTAGGCTCGTGGACGCGCCCCAACGGGGGCTACTTCATCAGCTTCACCGCGCCCGAGGGCACCGCGACCGAAATCGTGCGGCTCGCGGCAGATGCCGGCGTCAAGCTGACGGGGGCGGGCGCGACCTGGCCGCACGGCGTCGACCCGCGCGATTCCGACATCCGCATCGCCCCGAGCTTCCCTACGCTCGACGACCTCGTGCAAGCCGCGCACGTCTTCACCGTCTGCGTCCGCCTTGCCGCCGTGCGCAAGCTCCTCGCCTAGGAAGCAGCGCCTTTCCTACAACCCAACGCCCGTGGGCGGCTCGTCTTCGCGCGTGCCGTTCACGGTGTACTCCGCCCAGCGCGCGACGTTTTCGGCATGGTCGCCGATACGCTCGTAGTACTTCGCGATCATGAGCAGGTTGACGGCGTCTTGCGCCTCGGTCTGACTGTCGAGCATCCCCTGGATGATCCTCTCGCGAATCTTCTCGTAGTACACGTCCGCCTCGTCGTCCATGGCGATGGTGCGATGCGCGAGTTTGAGGTCGCCCGCAAGGTACGAGCGCACGGCGCAGTCGAGCATCTCCGCGACGAGCGCCCCCATGTCGAGCAGGTCGCTGCGCTGGATGTCGCAGACGTGCCCCTCGAGTTCGGAGACGATGCGGCAGACGTCTGCCGAGAGGTCGGAGACGCGCTTGAGGTCGGTCACCATCTTGAGGGCGCCCGATACCTCGCGCAGGTCCCCCGCCACGGGCTGCTGCCTGAGCAGGATGCGCAGGCACAGGCTTTCGATGGCACGCTCGGCGGCGGCGTTGTCGGACTGCGCCGCATCGACGCTCCACCCCTCCTCGAGACGGCCCGTGCCCGTCGCCTCGTACGCTTTCTCGTACAGTTCTTTCACATGCGCGCCCATCGCCTGGACCTTCGCGTCCAGGTCGGCGAGCTGGCGCTCGTATTCGATTCGCGGCATCAGCCAAACCTTCCCGTCAAATAGTCTTGCGTGCGTTTGTCTTTCGGGTCCGAGAAGACGGCGTCGGTATCGCCCCACTCGACGACCTCTCCCAGCAGGAAATAGGCGGTCTTGTCGGAGATGCGGGCCGCCTGCTCGATGTTGTGCGTGACGATGATCACGCTGATTCCCTCGCCGGCTATCTGCCCGATCGTGTCCTCGATCGAGAACGTGGCAATCGGGTCGAGCGCCGAGCACGGCTCGTCCATCAACACGACCTTGGGGTTCATGGCAAGGGTGCGCGCGATGCACAGACGCTGCCGCTGCCCGCCCGAAAGCGCGTAGGCGCTCTTGTCGAGCTTGTCTTTCACCTCGTCCCACAGTGCCGCCTTGACGAGCGACGTCTCCACGATCTCGTCGAGGCGCTTTTTGTCCTTGATGCCGTGGCAGCGCGGCGCGAAGGTGATGTTGTCTCGGATCGACTTGCGAAACGGGTTGGGAATCTGGAACACCATCCCAATCGATTGCCTGAGCTCGTAGAGGTTTTCGTCGGGCGTGTTGATATTGTGACCGTCGTAGACGATCTCGCCGTCGATGTGGCAGTGGGGTATCTCGCGGTTCATCAGGTTCAGGCAGCGTAAGAACGTCGACTTGCCGCAGCCGGAGGGGCCGATGAGCGACGTCACCTCCCCAGCGGCAAACTCGAGGTTGACGCCGGAAAGCGCCACCTTGGTCTCGTCGTAGCGAACGCCCACGTCATGCGTCGCCAGGACGGGCTCGCGCATCTCTGCCTCCACTGCCGCACCGCGGGTGTCACGTTCGGTAATCTGCATCATTCGGCCACCAGCTTCTTTCCCACACGCTTGCCCACGAAACGCGCGATAAGATTGAACAGCAGCACGCAGATCATGAGCACGGCCGCCGTGCCGTTCGAGATCGCGGCCAAATCGGGCACGACGCCTTCGGAGTTGATCTTCCAGATGTGCACAGCCAGCGTCTCTGCCGGGCGGAAGATATTCCACGGGCACGTCGGGCTCGAGAAGTCCAGGCACGTGAAGTCGAGCATGGGAGCCGACTGCCCCGCCGTGTAGATGAGCGCCGCCGCCTCGCCGAAGACGCGCCCGGCCGACAAGATGATGCCGGTGATAATCGCGGGCATGGCGGTGGGAAGCAGGATGTGGATGGTCGTCTCCCAGCGCGTCAGGCCCAGCGCGAGGCCTGCGTCGCGTTGCGTGGTGGGGACGGACTCGAGCGCCTGCTGGATGACGCGCACCAGCAGCGGGATGTTGAAGATCGTCAGCGCGAACGCGCCCGAGATAATCGAGAAGCCCCAGCCAAAGTAGATGACGAACAGCAGGAAGCCGAACAGGCCGACGACGATGGACGGCAGCGACGAGAGCACCTCGATGACCGTTTTGATAATGTGGGTCACGCGGTTGCCCGGCGCGTACTCGACAAGGTAGATCGCCGCGCCCAAAGACAGCGGAACCGAGATGATCATGGTCAGAACGAGCAGGTAGAACGAGTTGAAGAGCTCGGGGCCGATGCCGCCGCCCTCCTTGAACTGCTCGGGTTTGCCCGTAAGGAAGCTCGGGTCGAACGCCTTTTGGGCGCCGCTCGCGATGATGTAGACGATGAGCGCCGCGAGCAGGATGAAGATGAACGCCACGATTGCCATCAAGATTCCCGTGGCTATCTTGTCCTCGCGCTTTGCGCGCGAGACCTGCGCCTTGATATCGCTAGCCATGCTTGACCTCCGACCTGTTGCCGATGATGTGGACGATCAAGATGAACACGAGCGACATGAGCAGCAAGATCAAGGCGAGAGACCACAGCACGTCGTTGTATACCGTGCCCATCGCCTCGTTGCCCATGCTCGTCGTGAGCACGGACGTGAGCGTTGCCGCAGGGCTGACGAGCGAGTCGGGTATCGTCGCAGCGTTGCCGATGACCATCTGGACCGCCAGCGCCTCGCCAAAGGCGCGCGCCATGCCGAGGATGATCGCCGTCAAGATGCCGGGCGTCGCCGCCTTGAGCACGATGTGCCAAGTGTTCTGCCAGCGTGTTCCGCCTAGCGCCGACGACGACATGCGATATGCCGCTGGGACGGCGTTGAGCGCGTCGATGATGAGCGAGGTGACCGTCGGCAGCACCATGACCGCCAACACGAGCGAGCCTGCCAAGATGCCGTAGCCCGTGCCGCCCGACCACCCGCGGATCCACGGGACGACGATCGTCAGGCCGACGAGGCCGAACACGACCGACGGGATGCCGACGAGCAGCTCGAGCGCGGGACGGAACACCGTGTTGCCGAACTTGGGGTTGACTTCGACGGTGTAGATTGCCGAGCCGAGCGCGAACGGGATCACGAACAGACACGAGAGCAGCGTGACCGCAAACGAGCCGAAGATCATCGGAAGCGCGCCTACGGTGGGGGCACCGGACGCGTCGGGCTGATGCGGGTTCCAGGTTACCCCCGACAAAAAGCCCCACAGGTCGACGCCGTCGACGGCAAACGCCGACAGGCCGCGCTGTGCGACCATGACGACGAGAGAGCCCACCACGAGGATGACGACGGCGATGCAGAACCCGGTCAGGGATTTGCCGACGCGCTCCAGCTGGTGTTTTTGCAACGATTTCATGTGCGACTGAGCTTCCATTCATAACAGGAAGAGGGACGGCCGAGACGGACCGCCCCTCTTCGGATGCTGTGATTGATTACAGGTTCTTCACGTTTCCGGAAGCATCGCGCTCGACCTTCATGTTGGCGATGGCGATGTAGCCGTTCTTCTCGACGAGCGAACCCTGGACGTCGTCGGAGAGCATGTAGTCGATGAATGCCTGGGTGGCCTCGTCGGGGTTGGCCGCGGTGTACATGTGCTCGTAGGACCAGATCTTCCAGGCGTTAGTCTCGACGTTTTCCGCCTTGGGGGCTACGCCGTCAACGGAGAGCGCCTTGAAGCTGTCGGTGTAGTAGGAGAACGCCAGGTAGCTGATGGCACCCGGGGTCTCTGCGACCATCTTGGCAACGGTGCCCGAGGAGTCCTGCTCCTGCGGGGTGAAGCTTGCGGGAACCTTGGTGTCGCCCAGGACGGCCTTCTCGAAGGTCGCGCGGGTACCAGAACCGGACGCGCGGTTGATGACGGTGATGGCGAGGTCCTGTCCGCCGACCTGCTTCCAGTTGGTAACCTCGCCCGTGAAGATCTTCTTCAGGTTGTCCATGGAGATGTCGTCGATGTTGACGTCGGAGTTCACGACCGGGCCCATGCCGACGACGGCGACCTTGTTGTCGGTGATCTTGGAGATGTCGTCTTTGTTCTTCAGCTTCTCCTCGGCGAACACGTCGGAATCACCGATCTGGACGGAGCCTTCGGCGATCTGCGTGATGCCCTGGCCAGAGCCGCCACCCTGGACGGTAATCTGCACGCCGCTGTTCTTGCCCATGAACTGCTCCGCGCCTGCCTCGACGAGCGGCTGCAGCGCCGTCGAGCCGACGGCCGTGATCGAGCCGGAGAGGTTTTGCTGCTTGCCGGAGTTCGCGCTTTGGCCAGACCCGCATCCGACCAAGCCGAGCGTCGCCGCCATGGCCACGCACACCGCGCCCGTGACCAGTGCCTTGGTCCACTTACCCGAAAGCTTGTTCTTCATGTTTCCTATACTCCTCTTTCGATGCCAGTTTCTTTCGTATTGGAAGGCCGACCAAACTCGGTCGACCGGGTTCCCGTTCGTGCACGAGCAGGCCAAGGGGAGGACGGCCCGCCCGGAGTTTTCCCGTCAGCCAAAGTGCCCCGTGATGTAGTCCTCGGTTCGCTTGTCGACGGGCCTGGAAAAGATCTGCTCGGTCGTGCCGGACTCGACGAGATGAGCCGGCTCGGCCATGGACTCGCGCAGCATGAACATCGTGAAGTCCGAGACGCGCGTCGCCTGCTGCATGTTGTGCGTGACGATGACCACGGTCATGGACTGGGTGAGGTCGCGGATGGTCTGCTCGATCTGGTTCGTCGAGATGGGATCGAGCGCCGAACAAGGCTCGTCCATGAGCAGCACCTCGGGGTCGGTCGCCAGGGCGCGGGCGATGCACAGGCGCTGCTGCTGACCACCCGAAAGCCCGAGTGCGCTCGACGAGAGCTCGTCTTTGACCTCGTCCCACAGCGCGGCGCGCCTCAGGCAGTCCTCGACGAGCGGGTCAAGGTCAGAGCGGCTCTTCACCCCACGCAAGCGCGGGCCATAGGCGACGTTGTCGTAGATGGATAGAGGGAACACGCTCGGCTGTTGGAAGACCATCCCCACGCGCATGCGCAGCTCGACCGGGTCGATCGTGCCATGGTTGATGTCCTCGCCGTCGAGCGTGATGGTACCGCCCACCTCGACGTTTCCGAGCATGTCGTTCATGCGGTTCAG
>CACZQA010000227.1 GCA_902783175.1 uncultured Coriobacteriaceae bacterium | reverse complement strand
GTGCTCACGGGCGTCGCCCCCGAGCGCGCGTCAAAGCCCTGCGCCTCGTTGACGGGCATGAACTGGTCTTCGCGTGGCCGGGGCTCGTGCCCGCGTGTTGGCTCGGCGTACGGCTCGGGCTCGAAGTGCGGCTGGGCTTGCGGCTGCTCGCGAACGACGGGCTCGTGCGGTGCAGCAGGCGATGCCCAGGGGTCATCAGCGCGCATTCCACCCGGCGCAGCTGCGCCCGTGCCTGCACGTTCGAGCATGCTCAGGCGCTCGTCGAGCGCCTCGAGCGTGAGGTCGCTTTGCGGGCGGCACAGCTTGGTGAGCGCCACTTCGACGCTCAGACGGGCATCGCTCGAGCCGCGCAGCTCGTTGACCAGGTCGCCGCAGACGACGAGGGCATGCGAGAGCCGCTCGAGAGTCCCGAACTCGCGCGCCTGCTGGCGATAGTGCTCGAGCTCGGCGGCCGTGCACGCAACGATGCCGTCGCCACCGCCCGTCAGACGCGTGACGTAGAGGTTGCGGATGTGCGTGGCAAACTCGCGCGCGAACTGCGAGAGGTCGATGCCGGTGTTGACGAGGCCGTTGACCCACGTGAAGCACCCGCCCATGTCGCGCCGAGCGACGAGCGCGCCTATCTCGAAGAGGCCCGAAACGTCGAGCTGGCCGAACAGCCCCGTCGTCTGCACGAGCGTAATCTTTCCGTCGGTGTAGACCGCGACCTGCTCGAGCGCCGTCGTGGCATCGCGCATGCCGCCTGCCGACTTTGCCGCGATGTACTCGAGCGCCTCGCGCTCATACTCGAAGCCTTCGCCTGCGCAGATGCGCTCGAGGTAGCCGACGATCTCGTCGATGGAGAAGCGCCGGAAGTCGAAGCGCTGGCAACGCGACTGGATGGTCTCGGGAACCTTATGCGGGTCGGTGGTGCACAGCACGAACACGATATGCTCGGGCGGCTCCTCGAGCGTCTTGAGCAACGCGTTGAACGCCGCGACGGACAGCATGTGGACCTCGTCGATGATGTAGATCTTGTAGCGCCCGCGCGTCGGGGCAAAGTTCACGCGGCTGATGATCTCGTCGCGCACGTTGTCGACGCCTGTGCGGCTCGCGGCGTCGAGCTCGTAGACGTCCGGGTGGGTACCGCGGGCAATCTCCTCGCACTGCTGGCAGGTGCCGTCGGGTTCCGCGTTCGGGCCCTTCTCGCACAGCAGCGCCTTTGCGAGCAGGCGCGCCGTGGTGGTCTTTCCCGTGCCGCGCGGCCCGCAGAACAGGTACGCGTGGGCGACCGTGCCTTCGATTACAGCGTTGACCAGCGTCTTTTCGACGTGCTCCTGGCCGACGACGTCGGAAAACACATTGGGACGGTACTTGCGGTACAGCGAAAGAGCCATGCTTACTCCTCTTCGGCGGCCGCTGCAGCCGCCTGCTTCTTTTTCTTGCTGGAACTGTGCTTCGCCTTGATGGCGCCCGCGACGGCGGGCACAAGCGAGATGACGACGATGCCGACGATCACGAGCTCGAAGTGCTTCTGTACAAACGGCACGCCGCCGAAGAAGTACCCGAGCAACGAGAACAGCGACACCCAGACCACGGCGCCGAGCACGTTGAACAGCGTGAAGCGCCTGAAGCTCATCTCGCCCATGCCGGCGCAAAACGGCGCGATGGTCCTGATGATCGGGAAGAACCTCGTCAGAAAGACCGCGAGCGAACCGTACTTGTCCAGGAGCTTCTGCGACTTCTCGAGGTTCTCGGGGGAAAGCGCCTTGACCTTGCCGGACCTGACGATCGCCTCGCCCACTTTGCGGCCGATCCAGTAGTTAGAGGTGTTGCCGAGCACCGCCGCGACTGCCATGAGCGAGATGAGCGCGACGATGTTGAGGCCGCCGCCGTCCGCCGCGAAGATGCCCGCGCAGAACAGAAGCGAGTCGCCCGGCAGAAACGGCGTGACCACCAGGCCGGTCTCCATGAAGATGATGAGGAACAGCGGCGTGTAGACCCAGACCGGGCCAAGCTGCACGATCCACTGGGCGATGAAGTCACGCGGATCGCGAAGCAGGTCGATGATGAGCTGGACGAATTCCATGAACGCCTTTCGATAGCAAAAGCGAGTGCGCCGTATGGACTCGGGCGCCCACCAGAGGCCCCTTATGGCTGCTTCCTCCCGGACCTGACCAGGTTCGGGACATGATGCCGCCC
This sequence comes from uncultured Coriobacteriaceae bacterium, assembly GCA_902783175.1. Taxonomy (GTDB): domain Bacteria; phylum Actinomycetota; class Coriobacteriia; order Coriobacteriales; family QAMH01; genus CACZQA01. The sequence goes on along the minus strand of CACZQA010000227.1, from coordinate 1,797 downwards.
AAGCCCATGCGACGCACTCGCACAGTCAACACAAAACGGATGCGAAGGGGTGCTAGTTGCCCGTATCCTCCGCTGCGGATTCGGCCACGCCGTCCACGGAGGGTTCCGCATCGCCGTTGCTGGACACTTTATCGAAAACGGTCGTCTTTGTCCCGCCGTTTCCGTCATCTTCATTTAATGTCAACGTTTGCTTGTCGTCGCTGAAGCTGTAGTTGGCAAGCCCGGTGAAGCTCCCGTTGGTGGTGGTGATGGTCTTCGCGTTGGTGTCGATCGTGTAGTCGAACGTGGTCCCGTACGTCTTGAACTGCTTGTCGTCGTAGACGACCGTGACGTTGGTGCCCTGCACCTTCCACTCGCCGATCAGGTCCTTCTGGTCACTCGAGCCGCAGCCGGCAAGAGCGAACAGGCAGGCGCACAGGGCAACCGTTACCACCGCGAGGGCGCAGATGCGCTTCTTCATGACTTCGGCAGCTCCTTTCCCTACATATATGTGCATGCGCGTGCACTCACTTGCTATCGTCTTCATCGTCGTCGTCGCCAAAGTCGAAGAAACTCTCGTCGTCCGACCTCTTCTGGCGCTCCGGGAACAGTATCCGCGTCCTGCGCTCGAGGATGATAGCGATAAGCAGGAACAGGACAAGCCCGACGCCAACGATGATGAGTATGCCGGCGGTGATGCCGAAGGTGTCGAAATACTGGTCGATCATGTTGCAGGCCGCTCCTTTGCGCGTTGTACCGTAGTCGGAATACTACCGCAAACAAGACATTATTGAACCGCATAACCCCGCGCGCGGTATACTTGCTGGCATTAATCACCAAAAGCACGGTTTTTCGCTCTGGAGGAAAGATGCTCGACATTCGCTTTATCCGCGAGAACCCCGATGTCATCGAGGCCGCTCTCGCACACCGCCACGCAAAGTGGGACTACGACGGATTCAAAGAACTCGACTCCTTCCGGCGCGACCTGATCCAGAAGACCGAATCCCTCAAGGCGGAGCGCAACACGGCGTCCAAGCAGATCGGCGCCATGATGAAGGAGGGCAAGAAGGACGAGGCGGAAGCCGCCAAGGCCCGCATGCGCGAGGTCGGCGACGAAATCGAGAGCCTCGACTCCCAGCTCAAGGACGTTGAGGAGAAGCTCAAGGCGCTCACCTACTCCATCCCCAACATCCCGGGCGAGAACTGCCCGATCGGCGACGACGAGAACGACAACCCCGAGGTGCGCCGCTGGGGCACCCCGCGCGAGTTCGACTTCGAGATGAAGCCCCACTGGGACCTCGGCCCCGAGCTCGGCATCATCGACTTCAAGCGCGGCGTCAAACTTGCAGAGAGCCGCTTTTACGTGCTGCGCGGCGCAGGCGCCCGCCTCGAGCGCGCGCTCATCTCGTTCATGCTCAACACGCACACCGAAAAGGGCATGCAGGAGTACTGGGTCCCCGCCATCGCCAACCGCGACACGCTCATCGGCACCGGCCAGCTACCCAAGTTCGAAGACGACCTGTACAAGACGACGCAGGGCTTCTACCTCATCCCGACGGCCGAGGTGCAGCTCACCAACCTGCACCGTGACGAGTGCCTCGACGGCGACACGCTGCCGCGCCGCTACTGCGCGTTCACCCCGTGCTTCCGCGAAGAGGCGGGCTCTGCGGGCCGCGACACGCGTGGCATCATCCGCGTGCACCAGTTCAGCAAGGTCGAGATGGTCCGCTTCGCGACGCCCGAAGAGTCCGACAACGAGCTCGAGGACATGACGCGCTGCGCCGAGGACATCCTGCAGAAGCTCGAGCTGCCGTACCG
>CACZQA010000226.1 GCA_902783175.1 uncultured Coriobacteriaceae bacterium | reverse complement strand
TCGGCTACATCGCGTTTCTCGTCATGCGCCAGGTACGTCGCATCGGCGTCGAGAGCGCCACGTTCCACGTCTGCTTCGAGCTGTTCCTGCCGTTTTTCGTCTACCTCGTCGCCGAGCACATACACGTGAGCGGCATCCTCGCCGTGGTCGCCGCAGGGCTTCTGTTCTCGTACCTGCACCGCCGCGAGGCGCGCAAGGGCAGGAACGCGCAGATGTTCTCGACGCGCCTCAGCATCGCCTCCGAGAACGTGTGGAGCCTCATCTCGTTCGTGTTGAACGGCATCATCTTCATCACGCTCGGGGCGCTGCTCCCCTCCACCGCCGCCCCCGCCATCGAGGAGTCTGCAAACGGGGTCTTCTCCCTCGTCCTCATCGTCATCGCGGTCACCTTCGTGGCAGAGGCAGTGCGCTTCGTGTGGCTGCTCGCCTCCGACTGGCTCTCGGCGAACAAAACGACGGGCAAGCGCTTCGACACCGGCAAAAACACGCTTCGAAACACGCTCGTCACCACGCTGTCGGGGCCGAAGGGCGCCGTGTCGCTTTCCATCGCCATGACGATACCGACCACGCTCTCCTCGGGCGCGGCGTTCCCCCAGCGCGACCTGCTGCTGTTCGTGACCTGCGGCGTCATCGTCCTCACGCTCGCGCTTGCGAACTTCGTCGTGCCCGCCATCGCGCCCGATTCCGACGAGGAGGCCAAGCGCATCGAAAGCGAAATCGAGATCGAGATCTACCAAAACGTCATCCGCAACCTGAAGCGCGTGCGCACCCCCGAAAACCGCAAGGCATACCTGGCAGTGACGCAGGCCTACCACAAGCGCATCGCGCGCATCAAGAAAAGCGACGCGTCCTCACGCCAGCTCAGGTTCTTGCAGCAAGAGGTGCTCGTGCAGCAAGAGCAGTACATCGAGCACTGCATACGCGCGGAAAACGTCGACCGCAGGCTCGGCGAGACCTACCTGCGCCGCATCGCCAAGCTGAAGAAGAACCTCTACCGCAAGCAGCGCATCGGCGGCAGGTCGGTGGAAAGCGCGCCCTCGCTCAACTCGACGACGACGGTCATGCACAAGATCGAGTACAAGATCCGCGACGATGCGAACGTGCGCCGCAACCGCTGCAACTTCAAGATCGGGCTCGAGCGCGTCGCCATCGCCTATCTCGAGCAGGCGCTCGACTCCCCCGACCGGGACAGGGCCGATGCCGCCGAGGCGCTGCTCAGCGAGCACGAGCCCATTCTCACCATGCTCGAGGCGCGTCTGCGCACCCTCAACCGCGAGCAGGGCATCGTCGAGAGCGCGGAGCATCTGCCGGACCAGACGGTCATCGTGCGTTCCGACACCGGGTCTTTGCGCGTGAGCTCGAGCAAGAAGACCGAAGAGGAGAAAGACGACGATTTCGACATCAGGTACGCGCAGGTGCAGGCCGAGGCGCTGCGGCTCGAGCTCGACGAGATCCAGGCACAGCACGAGGCTGGCAACCTGACGGCAGAAGACGCCCATTCGCTGCGCGAGGAAGTCTACCTGCTGCAGATGGGCCTGAGCGACTAAGCGAGCGCCTCTCACCAAGAAAAGAGAAGCCGCGGCGCGTTGTCGCGTCGCGGCTTGGTGTCGAAACGTTCTTCTTGCGAGGTGCGCCTCCTAGCGCTCCTTCTCGGCGGCCTCTTTCTGGGTGCGAAGCTCCTCGACGCGCTCCTCGAGCAGCGCGATGTCCGACTCGCTCTTCTTGAAGCCGCGTATCACGATGGCGACGAAGACGAACAGCGCGACCCAGATGAGCGCGTATGCGGCGATGACGTAGGGTGCGGATGGGAGCACCGCTCCATAGACAGAATTCAGAATCTCGTTCATTTTTCGGTACTCCTATTCCAGTTCGTCGAGTTCTTCTTTGAGGCGCTCGATGCGAAGCGAGAGCAGTGACTGGCGCAGCCGCACGCGGTAGAGCGCAAAGGCGATCAGGACAATGCCGAGCATGCAGATGAGAAACGGCACGAGCATGTCAGGCGGCAGGCCCGAATCCGTGCGGAACACGACGGGGTGCGTGCTCGACGGAATGAGGCGCGTGATCATGAAGCAGATCGGGGCGTCGATGAACATGATGATGCCGAACACGCTCGCGTACGAGCAGCGCTTCTCGCTGTCGGAGAAGGCCGTGCGCAAGATGAAGTACGCGATGGCCATCAGGATGAGGATCAGGTACGTGGTCAGACGCGGCTCCCAGCTCCACCACACGCCCCACTCGAACCTCGTCCACGGCACGCCCGTCACCATCGTCGCGATCATGAACACGACGGCGACCTCAGTCGCGGTCTTGGCGCGGACATCGTAGCCCTCGTCGCGCGTCATGAGGTAGCGCACGCCGTAGAAGGCCGTGAAGATGAGCGCGATGAACGAGCTCATGGCAACCGGGACGTGGAAGTAGAAGATCTTCTGCGAGAAGAGAAGCTGATTCGCGACGAGCTGTCCCGCGATGAGCTCAGGGGTCACGGCAGCACCGTGCACCAGCGGGGCGACGGTAAACGCCAGCACGAACCCGAGCGCAGAGATCAGGGCACCCGCAACGAGCACTGCGGGAACGTACCGGTCGACCTTCGAAGCCTCAAGCAGCTTTTTGTTCACAGTGTCAATCCAATCTACGCGCTGATGACGAAATCATACAAGACCCACGACGCGAGCGTCATGACAATATCGTAGGCCCCGGCAAGCAGCACGCCGGTCCGAAACGTCTCCATCCAGGCATCGGCGCCGACCAGCGCCGCGGTCGTCGCGGCCACGCAAGCGTAGAGCAGCGGAAACACGACGGGAATGAACAGCACGGCGAGCAGCACGTCTTTGGAGCGCGCGTTGACCGTGATGCTCGAGAGCAACGTGCCCACTGCCGAGATACCGATGGACCCCAAGACGACGGAGGCGATGGAATACGGAAACGAAGGTGCCGGCGCTACCGAGGTCATGAAGAAGAAGTAGAACAGCGGCAGCGCGATGACCTCAACGGCCGACAGGAAGATCAGGTTCGACACGAGCTTGGACAGGTAGATGACCGAGCGGTCCATCGGAACGAGCAGGATGCCCTCGATGCACGAGGCCTCCTTCTCGTAGGAGAACGACCTGCCGAGGCCGAGCAGCGAGGTGAACACGATGAGCACCCACACGAGGCCTCCCGAAAGGTGCGCTACGTCGACTGCCTTGCCGAGCTGCGCGAACGCGACGCCGAAGATGATGAGCACGAGTACGGCGTACAGGCCCATGGAGGTGAGCATCTCGTGCGTGCGCATCTCGTGACGCAGGTCCTTGCCCAGGAGAATCTTGAATTGCTTGAAAGCGGATACCTTACCGGTCATGGGACGTTACGCACCTACTCCCACTTGCTCGTAGTACACGTTCTTGAATTCGTCGTACTCTAGCTGGGACTGCTCGGAGAACAGGACCTGCCTCCCCTTTGCCAGAAGCAGCACGTGGCTTGCCTGCGCAAACCCGCTCTCGAGCGAATGGCTGACGGTCACGAGCGTGCGGCGCTGCCTGGATTCGGCGAGCATCCTGTCGACGATGCCCGCAGCGTGCGGGTCGAGCCCCGAGTACGGCTCGTCCAAAAAGACGATTCGCGGGTCGTTGATGAACGCGCGCG